>NZ_UPZP01000157.1 GCF_900538805.1 uncultured Dialister sp. | reverse complement strand
GGTTCTAAAGTTTGACGGGCCTTCGGCCCGAGGGTTGTGGTATCGCCGCTTCGCGGCGATGAGTTTTATAATTCCGCTCCGCGGAATGGAAAACCATACAACCGCGCCTAACGGTCAGTCGATTAAAAGGAAGGCCCTTTTATGTGCAGGCTATGGGCCAACTTCGACTGACTTGCACATTCTCTGCAGAATGTGCACAGCGCGCGGAAATGCACCCCTTCTGCTGCCTGCGGCGGCGTCTCCCCCGGAGGGGAATAGGGGTGCATTTCCACGCCCGCAGGGCGGTTGTATGGTTTTATCATCATGGCGCCTTTCATTGTGTAAAGGCGCCCACCACCGCTGCCGCTCAGGATGACGGATGACCGGCGGGAAGCCCCGCGGGACAGCGGATAGCGGCCAGCGGTAAGCGGATAGCGGGAAGTGTCTGACATCTATCGTCTATCGTCTACCATCTATCTTCTATCTTCTATCCCGCCCACCATTTTCAGGAGCCGGGCCAGGACTTCTTCTTCGCTGCCCCGGTTTTCCAGTATCCTGTCTGCCGCCTTCCGGTAGAGGGCAATCCGTTCTTTATAGAGGGCAAATACTTTATCCGGTCCTTCCGCGAGGAGGGGCCTTTTTTCGACTTCCACGTCGGTGACGATGTCTTCGGCCCGGCGGTCGATGAAGATGAGAAGACCCGTTTCATGGAGTCTCGCCACGTTGCGGGAGCGTTTCACCACGCCGCCGCCGGTGGCGATGATGAGGTTCTGCCGGCGGGAGAGGTCTTCTATGGTCCTTTCCTCGGCATCCCGGAAGGCTTTTTCGCTTTCGGCGAAGAAACTTTGGATGGTTCTTCCTTCCTTTTCTTCCAGATAAGCATCGGCATCCACGAAGGGGCGGCGGAGTTTTTCCGCCAGGGCCATGCCGAAGGTGGTCTTGCCGCTTCCCGGCATGCCGATGAGGACGATGTTTTTCATTCGGTCATTTCCTCCACGATTTCCATAACGATTTCTTCGGGAATATCCCTTTCCATCCAGATTTCCTCCGCCGCCATGGCCTGCATGACCAGCATGTACATGCCGTTGCTGGCATCCCCTGTGGCATCATGGAGGAGTTTTGTTTCCGCAGGGTTATAGATGATATCCACCACTTTGGCAAAGGAGGCAGCCATGGTTTCGGAAATGGGGGATACTCCGGTTTTCGGGTACATGCCTACGGGGGTGGAGTTCACCAGAAGGTAATTGTCTCTGCCGGCGGAGAGGCTGTCATAGCCCTGGATGAGGACTTTCCTCTTTTCTGCAAAGGAAAGGAAATCTTTACCCACCTTCTCCGGATGGCGGCTGATGACATGGATTTCCCCGGCCCCCTTATCGAAGAGGCACTGGATAATGGCACGGGAAGCGCCGCCGTGGCCCAGGACCACCGCCTTTTTTCCCTTCACATCACAGCCGATGCGGGACAGGGTGCGGGCAAATCCGGTGTAGTCGGTGTTGAAGCCTAGAAGTTTTCCGTTTTTTCGGGCAATGGTATTCACGGCGCCAATGGTTTCTGCTTCCTTAGACAGTTCGTCCAGAAAAGGAATGACCTCCACCTTGTAGGGGATGGTCACGTTCAGCCCGTCATAGGATGCAAGGAGGGCGGGCAGGTCCTTTTGCAATGTATCCTTCGGGATTTCGATGAGTTCATAGGTCGATGAAATCCCCAGTTTTTGAAATAATTTTTCATGAATCACAGGAGACAGGCTGTGTCCCAGCACTTCTCCCAAAAGGCCCAGTTTCATGATTGGCTCCTTTCTATATATGGGCGGCTGCGCCCAAAGGGCCGCTGCGTGGCCCGGGTTCAGAGGGTTCAGCGCCCTTTGGGCGCAAAAGGTTCTGAAGTTTAACCGGCCTTTGGCCGGAGGGTTCTTAAGTTTGACAGCCCCTACGGGGCTGAGGGTTGTGGTATCGCCATTGGACACGCCTGCGGCGTGAGGGTTCAGAAGGTTCAAAGGGTTCAAAGGGTTCAGAGGGGGTGGTATCGCCCTGGCGGGCGATGAGATTTATTGCCGCCTGTCGGCGGCAGTGCTGCCGGAGGCAGCGAAAACCGTAAAACCGGGCTTCGCCCGTTGGAAATGCACCCCTATCCCCGCCTACGGCGGTACTTCTCCTAAAGG
>NZ_UPZP01000156.1 GCF_900538805.1 uncultured Dialister sp. | reverse complement strand
CACATGCGCGGTTACGCGCCGCGGTTAGGATAGGCCCTTTGGGCCGCATAAGAAGAACCACCAGCTATGCTGGTGGGGTTCTTTTTTTGCCGATTTTTCAAGAGTAGCCTTTTCCATGGCCCATGTCGTATAATATTAAATATATGTACAGGAGGAAAAAAGATGATACCGGTAATGACAATGGAAGATATCCATGACGCAACAGAGACATTTGCCAGATATGGCGTGCCGGCTGACCGTATTTTCAGTGAAATCATGCGGGCGCGGTACCTGGATTATGTCCTTTTTTTAAATCCTGCCAATCAGCAGTACGGCATATCCATCGAAGATTTATACGACAATATGAAGGAAACCGCAGAGAAGCTGGGCATGTATGAAGGAGACGCGGACACCTACGTGCGGGTATATACCCTGGCGCTTCGGGTGGACCCCATGGCCTTTGCTCCCGGTGTTTCTCCTATGGAAGAGGAAATGAAGGCCCTGGTGGCCTATGGGGCTGAGCGGGCAGAAAAGTCCGGAAAAACGGTGCTCTTCTCCGGTGTGGAGTCCTACCTTCCCTATGCTGCCAGACTCTGGGACAAGCTGGCGGATAAACGGCTTGCCTTTGTGGTGGAAAGCGCCCTTTGGAAGAAAAGACTGCAGCTCCTGTTTCCCCGCTGCCGCTTCCTCCTGCCGGAGGAGCTCTCAGGGGACGAGGTCAGGTACGATTACATTTTCCATGGCAGCTTGACAGGCCTTGGTGAGGAAAAACAGCTTCTGTCCCTTCTGGCGGACAAGGGCCATATGGACTGGGTGCTCCCTTATGAAGCCTTTACCGGCTCTGATGAGCGTTCCGTGGATGCGCGAAATGAAATTCTTCAAAGCGGCCGCCTTTCCGGTTACTATGACATGGTTATGGGGCAGAGGGAATATGCTTTCCTTCATTTTGATGACGGAAAGGACAACGTGTCCTTTGGAAATATGGATTTTGCAGAGGGGACATGCCATTTCTATGAAAAGCTTGCCATGCCTGTTTCTTCCTTTAAAGAAGCGGAGGAATGGAATTACGACGTTTATGCCTATAATGGCTCTCCGGCACTTACGGCTATCCTCTCCGGAAATATCCTGCAGATGGAGCATAGCCTGGGGCAGGAGTTCGAAGAAGTGAAGAAGGAAATCCTTCCCGCCGGAAGACACATGGTTCTTTCTGCCTCTGCAGTCACCGATTCGGAAATCCGGAGGGATGAGCTGAAGCCGGTGGTGTGGGATGAGGAAAAGGAAGGGGTCCTTCTTAAAGAGGGAGACCTGGTGGTTTCTTTCCATCATGGTGAGCTCCATTTTCTTCCTGTGGAAAAAGGGGAGGAATACGTGGCAGGAGAGGACGTGTTTGGCATCAGGCCCAAGGCCTTCTATACGCCCTGGTATCTGAAGCTCTATCTGGATGGCCCGGTGGGCCGCCTCTTCCTGGATACCATGAAAGCAGGAGAGGCCTATGCCTTTTCCCTGTCCCGACTTCTACGCCTGCCCATTCCTTCTGCAGACAGAGAGAAAATGGCGGCCATTACGGAAGCGGCCAGGGCATCTATTTCCCATCTGGCAGAAGCGGAGAGGAACTGGCGCCGCGTGAAACGGGAGTCCGTTGGCATGATGATGGGACATCCCATGATGTAAGAAAATCAGATGTTGATTGAATCAGCGCTTCCTGAAGAAAGGAATTTTTATGAAAATCGTACTTGCAACCCATAACCAGGGGAAAATCAGGGAATTTAAAAAGGCCTTTGCAGAAATCGGCTGGGAGGCTGTGCCCATAGCGGATGTGGCCGACGTGCCTGAGCCGGAAGAAACGGGACATACCTTTGAAGAAAATGCCCTTATCAAGGCCCATTATTATGCCAAAGCGGTGAATCTCCCTGTCCTTTCCGACGATTCCGGCATCATTGCTGATGCATTAGGCGACAGGCCCGGTATTTATTCCGCCCGCTATGCCGGCGTTCACGGCGACGATGAGGCGAACAACCGTAAGCTCATCGAAGATTTGAAACCCTATACAGGGGACAAGCGGAAGGGGCGCTACGTATGTGTGACAGCCCTGGCATGGCCCGATGGCAGAGAACTTACTGCTGAAGGGACCTGCGAAGGCATAATCCGCGACTTCTACAAGGGGAAGGGCGGCTTTGGCTATGATCCTCTTTTCTACCTGCCCCAGTACGGAAAAACCATGGCGGAGCTTCCTATGGAGGAAAAGAATAAAATCAGCCACCGGGGACGGGCGCTGAAGGCTCTCCTTGCCAAGCTGAAAGAAATGAAATGACCTGCCGGCTTTGCAGGCATCCTTACCTTAAGGGAACACTGATTAATTCGCAGAATCGAATTTCATATGTATTTTTATCCAATGCTGCGTCATCAGTCTCCTTAAATAGCTCG
>NZ_UPZP01000155.1 GCF_900538805.1 uncultured Dialister sp. | reverse complement strand
ACACTGCTCACATGCCGGACAGGAAACCTTTCGCTCATAGTTTCCTGTTGCGATGGCTCCCATTGCTCACATGCCGGGTGAGAAACTATTCGCCAATAGTTTCCTGTTGCGATGATGCACACTGCTCACATGCCGGACAGGAAACCTTTCGCTCATAGTTTCCTGTTGCGATGGCTCCCATTGCTCACATGCCGGACAGGAAACTGTCCGCCAATCGTTTCCTATTGAGATGATGCACCATAGCCTCATGCCGGACAGGAAACTGTTTGCCAATAGTTTCTTGTTGAGTTGGCTCCCATTTCCCCATGCCGCACAGGAAACTTTATACACACAAAAAAGCTTTGAAGAAATGATTTCCATTTCCTCAAAGCCTTTTCATGAATCATTCTGTCAATTTCAGCATGCTTTCCAGATTCACGGCGTGGAAGGAGGGGCAGGCCGGCTTTTCTTTCAGCACCGCCGTCACGTAGGACAGGGCGGCGGCCACGCCGGTGACCAGGCCTTCTTCGGCGATGTCAAACTTCGGCGTATGGTGGGGGCTTCCGCTTCCCACCTCTTTGTCATAAATGCCGGTGAAAAAGAACACGCCGGGCCAGGTGGATTCGGTGATGGAGAAAGTTTCTGTGGCCATCCACATGGGGCAGTCCCTATCCAGCGCTTCTTCTCCCAGCTGGTTCACCACCGCCTTCCTTGCCAGGTCCACACATTCCTTATTATTCACGGTGACCGGGAAATACTGGTCTTCCACCACTTCCACCGTGCAGCCGTGAAGGGCGGCGGTATTCTTCGTCACCTCCAGAAGAGTTTTCCGGAAAGCCAGGCCGTCCTCATTTCTCGTGCAGCGGGCGGTGCCGGCAAACATGAGCTCTTCGGGAATGATATTCGGTTCATGGCCCGCTTCCACGGAGCCGAAGGAATAGGTGAAGCTGTCCGTGGGCGCCGTCACCCGCATGCGGTAAGAACGGAGCTCCGACGCAATGGAAATGAAGCATTCAATGGGGCTCACCGCCATATCCGGACGGGAACCGTGGCCGCTCTTTCCATGCAGTTTGATACGGAAGAAATAGGCCCCAGCCATGGCGGTGCCGTAAAGGATGCCCACCTTTCCTGCCGGAAGATCCCATTTCACATGGGTGCCAAAGCAGGTATCCACATGGATATGATGGTCTCTGAGATAACGGAGCATGGGCGCAATCCCTCTTTCACCCATTTCCTCGGCCTCCTCAAACATGAGGACCACCTTTCCCTCCCAGTCCGACTTATGGAGAGCAAGAATTTTAGCCTCCGTCAGCAGCATGGCCATGTGTCCGTCGTGGCCGCAGGCATGCATGACACCGTCGTTTTTGGAAATGCACACCCTTTCCTTGGACAGGTTCACCGGATCTTCCCTGATAGGAAGGGCATCGATATCCGCCCGCATGAGCACCGTCCAGCCCGGTTTCCCGCTGTCAATAAATCCGAACACCCCGCCATGGGGCACCCGTACCGTTTCAATTTCCAAACCATGAAGGAAATTTTCAATATAATCCATGGTCCCGAACTCCTTCTGTGAAAGTTCAGGATGTTCATGGAAATGGCGGCGCAGTGAAATCACCGTGTCCCTTTCCTGTTCAGCTAATTCTCTGCAATGCAAAAGAACCCCTCCTTTACGCCCAACGGGCCTATCATTCCCGCCTCCGCCACAGATGCAGGGCAGACAGTACAAAGGCAGCTACCACAATCACCGTGGCGCAGAGCGTCATGAAATCATTATGTTCATACAAACGATACAGACTGAATAAGGCCAGAAGCCCCAGCAGCACCAGCTTTATATTCACACTCTCATCTCCCTCTGAAAAAGGATACTTCCATCATAACACAGGGGAACAAGGGGTTCAAAGGATTGGAAAAAAGGTTCTTAGGTTTGACCGGTCCTTTGGACACGCCTTTGGCGTGAAGGTTGACGGCCCTTTGGGCCGAAGGTTCTTAAAGTTCTAAGGTTTGACAGCGGCTTTGCCGCTGAGGGTTGTGGTGGCGGCTCCGCCGCAGTTTTTAGCCTCCTTCCTTAGGAAGGAGGTGTCGCCGTAGGCGACGGAGAATAGCAGGCTTTTCGAAGAAAAGCCGAGGCCCCGCAGGGGCCTGATGTGACGCATAAAGTATCTCTTGACTTTTCGGACCTGTCCTCAGGGCTTCGCCCAGCTCCATTCCGGTCGGGCAATCAAAAGGAAGGCCCTTCTTAATTTTCGTTACCCCTTGAGGGGCCATAGGGTGTACGAGGGTAAGAATGCTAATGTTGTTCCATTACTGCTCTACTCAGGGCCAACTTTGCCCGACTTGGCAATCCTATGCAGGATTGCCACCTGAGGAAGGAGGTGGCCCCTAAAGGGAAACGACTCACTATGATTTGCGCGTCGCTATCGCTCCTTCAAATCATGTTCGCTGTGCACGCCGTTAGGCGATGGAGGATAGGGGCGTACGATAGACGATAGACGTTAGAAATCAGACGACAGATTGCGTTACCTGCTTCCCTTCCCGCCTTCATCGTCATTCTGAGCCGCAGGCGAAGAATGGTCGGTCGACCAACTAAAAGGAAAGCCCTCTTATGGGCAGGCTAA
>NZ_UPZP01000154.1 GCF_900538805.1 uncultured Dialister sp. | reverse complement strand
GTGCTTGTTATGGTCATACCGCACTTGGGACTTTCACCCATTAGATTACACCCATGCCGGGCGCACCCCCTATTCCCGCTTCGCGGGACTTCCACCTAAAGGTGAAACGACTCACTACATTTTGCGCGTCGCTGGCGCTCCTTCAAAATGTGTTCGCTGTGCATCCTAAAGGGAAGCATGTCACTGGATTTTCGGGTCGCTACAAATCCAGTTCCTTTGCCACCCCGGTGGGGGAAGTCTGCTCTATACTGACCTGACTACCAAACGGCAGCCCCATGCCCCCTGAGCGAAGCGAACACAACCATTTTATACAACCTGCGGCGAAGCCGCGCCCCTTCCGCACCCTTAGGGCGCGGGACCCTTTGAACCTTCTGAACCCGCCTGCCAAAGGCAGGCAGAACCCTCTGAACCCGGGCCGCTTTGCGGCCTATTATTTTCCCCTACTTCTCTTGACGAAAATATGGTATAATCTAATAAAATAATTTTATACCAAAATATTTTTATACCTTGGTCGTTTGATTTTGGTAAGTAAGGGGTATTTCAATGAACAACACGGACTGGAAAATCCTGATTTATCTTCGCGAGGAACGGAGCATTAATAAGGTGGCCAAGCGGCTTTTCATGACCCAGCCTTCTTTGACCTATCGTCTGAGCCAGATGGAGAAGGAAATCGGCTGTCCTTTATTTATCCGCACCAATAAAGGAGTCCATTTCACCGATGCCGGCAACCGTCTTTTCTCCTTTGCGGAAAAGGAGCTGCAGCAGTACCAGGACATGAAGAATTACGTGACCCATGAGCCGAATTCCATTTCCGGGGTTCTCCGCATCGGCGCCAGCCAGTCCTTTGCCCAGTCCCACATGCCTGCCATTCTGAAGGGTTTTGTGGATAAGTACAGCGACATTGAGATTTCCCTCACCACCGACACCAGCGATGAGCTGGTGAAGCTGGTGAAGAAGGAGGATATCCATCTGGCCATCGTCCGGGGAAATCAGGAATGGCCGGATGCGGATATTCTGCTGGAGGATGCGCCGCTGTACCTGATTTCCGCCAAGAAAATCGACTACAGCACCCTGCCGGACCAGCCGTCCATCCGCTATCGGAGCGACCCGTCCCTGGATGAGCTCCGCACCCGGTGGTGGAGGCAGAACTTCACCGATTCTCCCCATTTCATGCTCACCGTGTCCGACTGCCTTACCTGTGTGGAAATCGTGAACCAGGGCCTCGGCCACTCCCTCATTCCGGCGGACCTCCTGCCCAAGTGCGCGCCCCAGGTGAATCGGGAAATGATTTACGACAAGCAGAAACGGCCGCTCCTCAGGCCCAGCCACCTGATTTACAAGCAGCCCATGCTCCAGTCTACGCCGGTCAGAATCTTCGTGGACTATCTCCGCAGCTATTTCAAGGTATGAAAAAAGCCCTGTGAAATGATTTCACGGGGCTTTTATAATTTCACAAGAAATCCAAGCATACTGAAGAGCCAGGTAGAAATACCAAGGAAAAGGGCGCAGCACAGCTTTTCCAGCTTCAAACGGTTGGCAAAGCGGCGGTGGCGCGCAGCATCGCCCCACAGGGCATTGATGAGGCCATGGTAGTCCACGTGCATCATGCGGAGGAGGGTGCAGTAGTTGAGAAGCAGGTAAATGCATATCAGCGCAGGGCGCAGCTCATCCATCATGAACCAGACCATCCATGGGAAACAGAGATTGTATACAAAGGCAATGTGGCCGCCAAGGAAATAGGCCATTTTCTGCTGAAAGGTTTCGGTTAAATCGGTTTTATAGGCAAATACAAGGTATGCATCAATGGCGCATAGAAAAAGGTACCAGAAAAAAAGGAACGGCATACAGAATTCCCTCCGGACATTTTGGCGTGATTGTTCTCTTATGACTCGATTATAGCATGAGACCTTTTGCCTGCCCATGGGCCGAGAAGCAGAAAGAAACGATGAAATCGGAACACTTCGGAGCACCATCCATGACCGCCGAGGAGATGGAAGGACCGCGGAGGAAACAGGATGACCGCAGGCAGAAAATTTCCTATTTCGCCTGAAAAGGGGAAAAGGAAAAGTAAATTCTAAAAAAAGAGGCATATAGAAAAAATCTTCTGTCTGCTTATAAATATCTTATAGCTGGCCGGAGCAGGAGAAAGTGATAGAATGAGGCTGGTGGGCTGGTGGGCTGGTGGGCTGGTGGGCTGGTGGGCTAGTGGGCTAGTGAGGCAGCTGCCCGCTTACCGCTTCCTTAATTATCAGTTGTTTCATATGCAGCCGGCACCGAGATTCTTCGCTGGCACCCGGAATCACAGTGTCCCACGGTTAATTTCAGCACGTAACGCCCTAAGAAGGAGGGGCTCCGGCTCTTCGTCATAGGTCTATGATTGACAAAAGAGTTAATTACGTAACGCTGACTTCATACTCATTGCCGCGCAGCGGCGATACCACAACCCTCGGGCCCGAAGGGCCCGTCAAACCTAAGAACCTTAAGAACCTTCGGCCCAAAGGGCCGTCAACCCTCACGCCCGTCAGGGCGTGTCCAAGGGCAATACCACAACCCTCAGCGGCCAAAGGCCGCTGTCAAACCCTAGGGAAGCACTGATTAATTCGCAGAATCGAATTTCATATGTATTTTTATCCAATGCTACGTCATCAGTCTCCTTAAATA
>NZ_UPZP01000153.1 GCF_900538805.1 uncultured Dialister sp. | reverse complement strand
TCATAGCGCCGCTAGAATCTCCCCCGCCGGGGGAGACGCCGCCGAAGGCGGCAGAAGGGGTGCATTTCCATCGCCCGCAAGGGCGGTTGGCCTGTTTTCCATCGGGCGAAGCCCGGTTGTAAAGGTTTTATACAAACTGGCGCCCCTTCTTTTTGAAGGGCGCCTACCACAACCCTCACGGCCGAAGGCCGTGTCAAACTTAAGCCCCTTAAGAACCCTCGGCCCGAAGGGCCGTCAACCCTCACGCCCAAAGGGCGTGTCCATATCACCAATAAAAAAACCTGCCCAAGAGAGCAGGTTTTTTATCTAAGTTTCATCTTATCCCAGAATATCCAGCAGTTCGGCTACACCTTTTTTGCCGAAATGGACGTCGTTTTCGTTGACTATGAGGCAGGGGACGCTCATGATGTTGTATTTCTTCTGGAGGTCCGGATAGTGGGAGAGGTCGTAGACGTGGACTTTGATGTTGTCGTTGTCCGCGGCGATGCGTTCCGCCGCTGCCACCAGGTCCGGGCACATGGTGCAGGAGAGGGAGACGGCGATGGTGATGTCTTTCTTTTCGCTGATGGCGCGGATGCGCTTTTCACTCTCTTCCCCCACGTCCTGTCCGGGGCCGGCGGTGTTGTACATGGCCAGGATGAAGGAGTTGAATTCGTGGCCGCCGGGGACGCCGTGGAAGTAGAGGCCCGCTTCGGCGCCGTCGTTTCTGACGATGGAAATGGTGTGTTCCAGTCCCTTCTCCGAGTCCTTGATTTCATAGGAAACCTTATCAGACAGGGAAGAGAGTTCTTTCAGGAGTTTTTCGTTTTCGTAGGAAAGTTCGGTGTCGTCTTTGTAGAGGCGAAGGGTGATGGGCTGTGTAAAGCGGTCAAGCACCGGCTTTAAGGCATGCCGGGTGTCGTCGTCCAGGAAGGCGCCTTCCTCTGCTTTGGCTGCCGCTGCCTTTGGTTCTTCCTTGGGCTCCACCTTTTTCACGTAGGTCCGCTTCATGTGGAGTTTCCTGTACTGACTGCCCAGATATTTCTCCAGGGAAGTCGCAGCCACGGCGCCGTCAGATACGGCGGTGACTACCTGGCGCAGGTTTTTGACGCAGATGTCACCGGCGGCGTAGACGCCGTCAATGTTTGTTTTCTGGTCCCTGTCGGTGATGACATAGCCCTGGGGGTTAAGGTCCACCCTGCCTTTGAGAAGACTGTTTTCCGGCGCGTAGCCTACGAAGACGAAGACGCCGTAGAAATCGCCGTCCTCCGCTGTATGCACCGTTTCCTTTCCGGTTTTCCTGTCCTTCAGCACCACCCTGCGGACGGCGCTGTCCCCTTCTACCTTTTCCACCTGGGTGTGGTAAAGGATGGTGACCTTTGGATTTTCCTTCAGCTCTTCCACAGCGGCGGAGTCGATGGAGAAATCGTCGCCGCGGATGACCATGATGACTTCCTTTCCGTACCGGGTGAGGAAAAGGCCCTCTTCCACCGCTGCGTAGCCGCCGCCGATGACGAAGATGGTGCGGCCGGTGAAGAATTCACCGTCGCAGGTGGCGCAGTAAGCCACGCCGTGGCCGCGGAATTCCGTTTCCCCCGCAAAGCCCGCCAGCCTTGGATGAGCGCCGCCGGCGTAGACGATGCCCAGAGCCTTGAAATCGCCGCGGCTGGTGTGGACTGTCTTATAGTCCCCTTCCAGCTCAAGGCCCGTCACTTCGGCGGAAAGAAATTCGGCGCCGAAGGCCTTGGCCTGGCGGATCATTTCGGAAGTGAGCTTTTCGCCGTCAGTTTTGAAAATGCCGGGATAGTTCACCACTTCTGCGGTAATCGTAATCTGGCCGCCCATCTTTTCCTTTTCGATGACCAGCACATGAAACCGCGCCCTTGCCATATAAATAGCGGCGGAGAGCCCTGCTGGTCCTCCGCCTACTATTATGGCATCATATACTGTATCCATGATGCCTCCTGAAATTAAAGCTTGCCAACCAGATCGAAGGAAGGTTTCAGGGTCTTTTCACCCGGATGCCATTTAGCCGGGCATACTTCATCGCCATGTTCATAAACGAACTGGGCAGCTTCCACCTTGCGGAGAAGTTCGTCGGCATTGCGGCCGATGTTGCCTGCGGATACTTCATAGAGCACCACTTCGCCCTTCGGGTTGATAACAAAGGTGCCTCTTTCAGTGACGCCGTCGGATTCGATGTAAATGTCCAGATCCTTGGACAGCTTAGCGGTGGGATCGCCGATCATGGGGAACTCTACCTTGCCGATGCGTTCGGAAGATTCATGCCAAGCTTTGTGAACGAAATGGGTATCGCAGGATACGGAATAGATTTCGCATCCGATTTTCTTGAATTCATCATATTTGTTCTGCAGATCTTCCAGTTCTGTGGGGCATACAAAGGTGAAATCTGCGGGATAGAAGAAGAGAACGCTCCACTTGCCAATGAGGTCCTTATCGCTTACATCGATGAAATCACCGTTCTGATACGCTTTGACCTGGAATTCGCTGATTTTCTTACCGTTTAAAGACATAATTGTTTCCTCCTTGGAAATATATACTACTGAATTGCCCGCCGCTGTATTTATGTTTGGCGAAGCATATTTAACTTTCTGAAAGTATTATATCATGCATATCTGTAAATTTCAATATGGTTTTGGTAAGAAAAAGAATTTTTTTACGCCTGCGGCGTGAGGGTTCAGAAGGTTCAAAAGGTTCAGAGGGTTCAGAGGGGAAGGTGGCCGCTTCGCGGCAAATTAAAAAAGGGGGGCGCGCCTGACGGCGCAGGTTGGGGCCGCCTGACGGCGGCGGGTTGTGTAGAAGGGTTGTGTTCGCTGACGCTCAGGGGG
>NZ_UPZP01000152.1 GCF_900538805.1 uncultured Dialister sp. | reverse complement strand
CTCCTTAAATAGCTCGCTATTCGCGTCGACTTATTCCTTGCATTGAATAAAAATACAAGAATGAAATCCGATAACGAATTAATCGGCGCTTCCCTAGTGAGCCGGTGAGCTAGTGAACTAGTAAGTGTCGCTATCTACATGTACCAGGATTCTTTGCCCGGGGTCAGAATGAGGATAAGGGCGGGAAGGCTAATCCCGTAACGCTGACTAAAAATTGCGGCGCCAGCCGCCACCACAACCCTCGGCCCGAAGGGCCGTCAAACCTAAGAACCTTAAGAACCTTCGGCTCAGGGAGCCGTCAACCCTCCCGCCCGTAGGGCGTATCCATGGGAGATACCACAAGCCTCAGCGGCAAAGACGCTGTCAAACCTAAGAACTCTCCGGTCCAAAGGGCCGGTCAAACTTAAGAACCTTTTCAATAAAATCACGCAAAAAGAACTGTGCAGAAATGGCTGCCATTTCTGCACAGTTCTTTTTTTATTTCATCATTTACTTGCTCAAGTCAATGGAGCGGATCTGCTTTCTGAGGGGCAGTACGGAGTAGGGGGCCACGGAGAATTCGTCTACTCCCATGCGGAGGAAGGTTTCGGTGATGGAAAGGTCGGACCCCAGTTCGCCGCACATGCCTACCCAGATGCCTGCTTTGTGGGCGTTTTCCACGGTCATCTGGATGAGTTTCAAGACTGCCGGGTGATGGGGATTGAAGAAATCGGAGAGGACGCGGCTGGTTCTGTCTACCACCAGGGTATACTGGGACAGGTCGTTGGTGCCGATGGAGAAGAAGTCCACTTCCTTGGCCAGCTTGTCACTGATTAAAGCAGCAGCCGGTGTTTCCACCATGATACCCACTTCCATGTGGTGGTCATAGGCAATGCCCTTCTTGTCCAGTTCCATTTTCACTTCGTCCAGAATTTCTTTGGCTTTCCAGACTTCCCATACCGAAGTGATGAGGGGGAACATGATGGCTGCCTTGCCGAAGGCGCTGGCCCGGAGGATGGCGCGGAGCTGGGTTTTGAAGATTTCCGGGCGCTTCAGGCAGATGCGGATGGCCCGCATGCCAAGGGCCGGGTTTTCTTCTTTCGGCAGGTGGAAGGCGGAGGCTTCTTTGTCGGCGCCGATGTCCAGGGTTCTGATGATGACCCGTTTGCCTGCCATGGTTTCGATGGCCAGTTTGTAAATGTTAAACTGTTCTTCTTCACTGGGCAGGGTGTCCCGTCCCATGTAAATGAATTCGCTGCGGAACAGGCCGATGCCTTCGGCGTCGTTTTTCAGCACCGCTGCCAGGTCGGAGGCGGAGGATACGTTGGCTGCCACTTCCACTCTGTGGCCGTCCACTGTTTCACTGGGGAGGCCCTTCAGCTGCTGCAGGAGGTCCTTCAGGCGGATGCTCTGGTCCTGCTTTTCTTTCATCACTGCCAGGATGCCCGGGGTGGGATCCAGGTATACGGTGCCGGAGAAGCCGTCGATGACGGCGGTTTTCCCGTCGAAGGAGTCATCCACTTCCGTGCCGGTGGCTACGATGGCCGGTACGCCCAGGGCCCTGGCCAGGATGGCGGTGTGGGAGGTAGGGGTGCCTTCCTTGGTGACGAAGCCCAGAATTTTCTTGGTATCCATTTGGATGGTTTCGCTGGGGGTGAGGTCATCGGCATAGAGGATGCAGGGTTCATCGCCGGTAAACATGGCTTTCTTCTGGTGCATGGTGCGCAGAAGGATACGGGCGATTTCCTGCATATCCGCAATGTGGGCCTGCATGTACACGTCGGCACCGGCGCTGTAAATCTGGGTGAAATTCTTTTCTGCCTGGGAAATGGCGGATTCTGCGTTAATGCTCTGGCTGCGAATCATGGAGCGGATGGAGTCCACAAATTCCGAATCCGTCAGCATCTGCTGGTATACCTTGAAAATGGAGGCATTATCCAGTCCCACATGGGACACCGCTTCCTGGTAAAACTGGTTCATCTTGGCAGCAGCCGCATTTCTGGCGGAGTCAAAGCGGGCCACTTCCGTTTCAGGGCGTTCTACCTTGGCCGTATCCACCGCGAATTCTTTGTGACGAAATACCCGGAGCGGTCCGATGGTGACCATGCCGGAAATACTTTTACCTGTAATTTTTTCCATTCTATGTAATCCTTTCTTTCTCCGCTGGGAAATCACTATGTAAGGAGACTGATGACGCAGCATTGGATAAAAATACTTATGAAATGCGATTCTGCGAATTGATCAGTGCTTTCCTAGTCTTCAATGCCTTCCCTTCCCATGACACCTTTGTCATAGTAGTGGCGGATTTTTTTCATTTCAGTAATCAGGTCGGCGGCGTCCAGAATGTAGGACGGCGCATTACGGCCGGTAAATACAAGCTCCACCTCCGGTTTGCGGGCAGCAAGGATTTCCTTTGTGTCCTCCTCATTAGCCAGATCATACCAGCAGGCCATATTGTATTCATCAAGAATGACCACATCATAGGGGCCGGAAACGGCACGGATAGCATCGTCTATGCCCTTTTTTATCATGGCCCGGTATTCCTTAGGCGGATGGCCGGCAGGGTACACCACCAGCTTGTTGCCCCAGGCCTTGATTTCCTCATCGGAGAGCATGCCTTCCTTGGCGATGAAATAGGGCTTTCCCAGAGTAATGAGGGTGATGCCTTGAAGACTCTGGAGAACCTTCTGCTCCGAATAGGCCAGGGATTTCATAAACTGGATGATGCATACCTTTTTCCCCGCGCCTATGGCACGGATGGCAAGGCCGATGGCAGCGGTGGTTTTTCCCTTACCGTCACCGGTATATACTTGAATGTAACCTTTCATCATATCCTCCTTATCAGAAAATATCATTAGGAAGGGACATTACTATCGATTCAAAGAATAGATTGGCCATTCTTTCATTACTCTATTATACAATGGATAGAAGGGAAACAAAAGGCGGGATTCCTATTTCATTAAGGAAGCGCTGATTAAATCGTTATCGGATTTCATTCTTGTATTTTTATTCAATGCAAGGAATCAGTCGACG
>NZ_UPZP01000151.1 GCF_900538805.1 uncultured Dialister sp. | reverse complement strand
CGAAAACACGGTAGGGGTGAAGCATACTCTTCACATCTCCTTGTGAAAAAAGAATCCCCATACATGGGGACGAAAACCGGGAAGTATGACACTTTACCACGTCTCCAGCGTTGTTGTGAAAAAAGAATCCCCATACATGGGGACGAAATAGCTTATTTTTTAATGCTGTTTGCAGGAGAGGTGATAACAATGAGCTGGCTTTATTTGACGGAAGCAGGAGCTAAACTTGGACTGAGGGAAGGACGGTATGTAATCAGCCGTGAGAATGAGACTATGGCAGAGGTTCCTTCGGAAATGGTGGAGGGAGTTACTTTGATAGACGCTATTCAGGTGTCATCCAGGGTGATTGTAGACTGTTTGAAACGGAATATACCTGTAACATGGTTATCAACGGAGGGAAAATTTTTCGGCCGCCTGGAATCAACTTCTGACAGGGATGTTTTACAGGTGAAAGAGCAGTTTGACGTATTGCAAGATAAAAAGTTTTGTCTTGATTTAGGACGGATGGTGATTTTTCGCAAAATTTATAATCAACGTGCTATCTTAAGAAACTATAATCGGCGGGCCGGACTGGAACATGTCAAAGAAGCCTATGACCGTATACGCATCCTTGCGGATAAATTGCATGAAACGAAAAACATAGAAGAAGTGATGGGCTATGAAGGAGCTATTTCACGTATTTACTTCAAGACTTTATCATCCTTCCTGCCATCGGAGTTTCAATTCGAGAAGAGGTCAAGACGACCGCCCAGAGATTTCTTCAATTCCATGCTGAGCTTTGGCTATACACTACTTATGTACGACTTTTATAGTGCTATAGCCAGGACCGGACTGAGTCCCTATATTGGATTACTGCATACTCTTCGTAAAGGGCATCCTGCATTGGCATCGGATCTTATGGAACCATGGAGGGCAGCTATTGTAGATTCTTTCTGCCTGGCACTTGTTACACATCGTGAAATAGATGGAGATTGTTTCGTAAAAAATGATGATAATGGCGGCGTTTACTTGAACCGGGTGGGGCGTCGAATTTTTATACAGGCCTATGAACGGAAACTGCTAAGTATAAATTCTTATTTCAATGGAAAATACTCATGGCGCCATACCATCCAAATGGAATGCGACTCGTACAGACAGGCTTTGCATACTAAAAATCCGGAGACCTTGAAAGCACTGGTGATTCGGTGATGAAAGAAAATGAACTGGTTGCTGCAGATGATTCGCGTCTGATTATTTTGATTATTTATGACATTGTGAACAATAAAAAGAGACTGGCCATGGTAAAATGCTTATCCCGCTATGCAGTGCGGGTGCAGAAGTCCTGCTTTGAGGGATTTCTAACCCCGCGCCAATGTGAGCAAATGGAGATGGAGGCCAGTCAGATTATTGATTTTCATGAAGATTCGCTTCGGGTATACAAATTGCAGGACCATACGAAGGTTAAGTCCTGGGGGAAAGGAGAAGTAAAGACAGAAGATGTGATTATCTATTGAATATGAATGAATATAGGGAATAATTCATTTTTAATAAATAGTGACCAGAGGCGATTCTGGTCACTATTTCATATGATTTCAAAAATCTTTCCCTTCACTGTCAATTCCTGTCATGGTCTCTGCGTATAATAGAGACAGCAAAGCATCTTCTGGTTTCATCAGCTGCAGGAAAGGAGAATATCATGGACGGATATGGAATGGATATTTCTATGCTTCGGGGGCCGGTGGTGAAGGTGGTGCTTGTGTCTTCCCCTATAGGCGGACGGAGGGGGAGGCTCTACGGGGTGGAAACGGAGCAGCGGCTTTCTCTGTCGGAGAAGGGCGGGGCCTGGCTGACGCGGTATTATGAAATGGAGGAGGATGAGGAGTGGCATACCCGGACAATAAGGGAGAAGTTTCATGCCGATCGGAAGACGGTGCGGGCTGTGATGGAGGGGATATTGGAATGTCTGCCGCATCTCCAGTGCGTCCTGGCTGATGATGCAGGGGACTGGGAGCTGATTCTGGAGGATAGTAAGGGAAACCGCTGCAGGGCCTATGGAACTCTGGAGGGGGACTGCATGGCGGCGCTTTCTGATGAAATCAGGGAGAAGCTGGGGCGGAAGGATTTGTTCCTTTTCAATGGAATCTATGACCGGGTGGACCGGCTGGAGTTTACTCTTCACCGGACGGAAAAAATCAGGCCCGGCGGCCCTCTGCCGGAGGGCTTTTCCTATGTGACCTGGAATTATGATGAGAAAATGGTGATGGACCGGGCAGCGGAAACGGTAGAGTATGACCGGCAGATTTTTGAGGCCTCAGACGTGAAGACCCGGTATCATCTGGAGGAGGCGGTTTCTTCTTTCCTGGATGGCCTGTCTCCCTGGGTATTTTCCATTGTGGAGGGAAATCCAAAGGATGTGTGCGTGGATCCGCTGCGGTCCTGTGACTATACCATCGTTCTTACCATGGAGAAGGGTGGGAAGCGTGAAATCCGCGGGTCCTACGATAAGAGGGGCCTTCCGGCGGACTGGCCGGCCTTTGCGGAGAATTTCTACCATTTTCTTTCGTATTACGGTCTGGGTGAAATCTTCAACGCCGCGGCTTACGGGAAGGTCCGCCGCCGGGAGGGAGAGCTCATTTTCTGCGCCGTTTCCTTCGAAGAGGGCGGGCAGGAGTACTGGTATATGGCGGACAGCGATGAGTACGAGGTCGGCGATTTCGTGCAGGTTCCGGCGGGCGTGGATAACCACGTGGCCATCGGCCGGGTGGAGTCGGTGGTGTACTGCCAAAAGGAGGAGGCGCCTTATTCGGTGGATCGGGTGAAGCATATTATGGACAAGCCCTGACGGGCTTGAGGGTTCAGAAGGTTCGGCCCGCTAAAAGCGGACTGGTTCAGAGGGTTCAGAGGGGGGCAGCCGCTGGGCGGCTGAGGGGGCTTTGCCCTTTGGGCAAAGGGTTGTGTTCGCTCTCGCTCAGGGGACGACAGCGCCTTTTAGGATACGCCTTGCGGGCGTAAGGGTTGACGGCCCTTTGGGCCGAGGGTTCTTAAGGGGCTTAAGTTTGACGCGGCCTTATGGTGTTAGAGCCCAGCAATTATAGCCATTTTTAGTCCATCAATTTTAGCCAATTTTAGCTCAGGAATTGTGGCCAACAA
>NZ_UPZP01000150.1 GCF_900538805.1 uncultured Dialister sp. | reverse complement strand
CCCTTCTACACAACCCGCCGCCGCAGGCGGCCATAACCTCCAGCCCCGCAGGGGCTGGCCACCTTCCCCTTTGAACCTGTCCTTTCATTTGATATACTAATATATATAAATCACGAAGGGTACAGGAGGAATTCCCATGCAGGAGCATTTGAAGGTTGCTTATACGAAGAGGGCGCTGGAGCTGTTTCACCCCATTCCTACACGGAAGGCAGCAGCTGCGGAGGATACGGATTTCACCGATGTTGCCGCCCTGGTGGTGACGGAGGAGGACCGTTCCTTTATTCGGGATAAAAGGGTGCGGGCCTTTCATATTCCTGTTTTCCTCATCGTCAATGGCTATGAAGAGGAAATGGACGATACTCTGGGAGATGTGTACGGGATTATTGATGCCAAGGCACTTCCGCGGCAGCTCTTTGAAAGGCAGATCGAAAGGGCCGCTTCCTCCTATGAGGATTCCCTGCTGCCTCCTTTCTTTAAAACGCTGAAAAATTATGTGGAGTGGGGAAATTCCCAGTTTGACTGTCCCGGGCACCAGGGGGGCGTTTATTTCACAAAACATCCGGCAGGCCGTATTTTTTACGATTTCTACGGAGAAAACACCTTCCGAGGAGACCTCTGCAATGCGGACGTGGCCATGGGGGATCTGCTTATTCATGAGGGCGCGGCCCTGGCAGCCCAAAAGCATGCGGCCCGGGTATTCAATGCGGACAAGGCCTATTTCATCCTGAACGGCACTTCCGGTGCCAATAAGGTGGTAATGAATGCGCTCCTCACGCCGGGGGACCTGGTGCTTTATGAAAGAAATAATCATAAGTCCGTGGGATATGGCGCCCTCATTCAGGCCGGGGCCATTCCCATTTATCTGGAAACCGCCAGAAATCCCTTCGGCCTCATCGGCGGGGTGCTGGACCACTGCTTTAATGAAGAGTACATCCGCATGCTGATTGCAGAAAGGGACCCTAAGCGGGCCCGCATGGACAGGCCCCTTCGGGCAGCGGTGATTCAGCTGGGAAATTACGACGGCTGTATTTACAATGCAAGGCAGGTGGTGGAGAAAATCGGCCATCTCTGCGATTACATCGTCTTTGACTCTGCCTGGGTGGGGTACGAGCAGTTCATCCCCATGATGAAGGACTGCAGCCCCCTGCTGCTGGACCTTGGGCCGGAAGACCCGGGTATTATTGTCACCCAGTCCATCCATAAGCAGCAGGCCGGTTTCTCCCAGGCCTCCCAGATTTTGAAGAAGGACTCCCACATCAAAGGGCAGGCCCGGTATGTGCCCCATAAGATTTTCAATAATTCCTTCATGGTGAACTCGTCTACCTCTCCGAACTACCAGATTTTTGCGTCCCTTGATATGAACGCCAAAATGCAGGAAGGGGATGCGGGCAGGCTCCTCTGGCATGAATGCATTGTCAATGCCATTGAGGCGAGGAAAAAGGTGCTCCGCCACTGCAAGTACCTTCGCCCCATTGTGCCGCCTGTGGTGCATGGAAAAAAATGGGAAGACGGGGATACGGAGGAAATGGCGGAAGATATTTCCTATTTTGCTTTTGAACCGGGAGGAAAATGGCACTCCTTCCAGGGCTACGCCAAGGGGCAGTATTTTATAGACCCCATGAAACTGCAGCTTATGACGCCGGGCATTAACATGGAAAACGGGGAATACGAGGACTTCGGCATTCCCGCCATCATTCTGGCGGACTACCTCCGGGACAGCCAGATTATTCCCGAAAAGTGCGACCTGAACGACATCCTTTTCCTCATGACCCCGGCGGAAACGAAAACAAAGCTGGATAACCTGATTACCAAACTTATTCGGTTTGAGGAACACATCGACAGCGATTCCCCCATGGAAAGGGTGCTTCCCACGGTATACGGGAAATATCAGTCCCGCTATGAACGATACACCATCCGCCAGCTGTGCCAGGAACTTCATGATTTCTACAAGGCAAGAAAAATCAACGTGCTGCAGAAGAAAATGTTCCTGAAAGCCTACTTCCCGGAATACTTCATGAGCCCCCAGGAAGCCAACTGGGCATTGGTGAGGGGAGAGGGGGAGCTCATTCCCCTGGAAGAAGCGGAAGGAAGAGTGGCCCTCCAGGCCGCCGTTCCCTATCCCCCCGGCGTCACCTGCGTCCAGCCCGGCGAACGTTGGTCCCGCACCGCCCTGGACTACTTCCTTGACTTCGTGGAAACCGCCGACATCCTCCCCGGATTCGCCCCGGAACTGCAGGGCGTATACCTGGAAAAAGACAGCACCGGCCATAGAAAGGCCAAGGGCTATGTGCTGAAGAAGGAATACGAGAGAGAATATAAGGGATAGAATATAAGGGATAGAAGATAGAAGATAGAAATCAGTTGGCCAGATGTTTTGTCCTGTGGCTGCTGGCTGGGGCCGCCCTCACCTCTACCACTCTTTCTGGGGAAGGAGGCTAGGCTCTTCGTCATGCAGCACCGGTGACACAAAAGCCAATCCCGTAACGCAGGCTCCTTCCCCAGGTGGCAATCCTGCATGGGATTGCCAAGTCGGGCAAAGTTGGCCCTTAGCCTGCCCATAAAAGGGCCTTCCTTTTGTCTGCCCGACCGGAATGGAGCTGGGCGGAGCCCTGAGGAACACCGAAAGAATTGATGCCGCTATTTTTCGACACCTAATGACGCAGCCTTCCCGCCGACTGGTATTTTTTAGTGAGCTGGTGGACAGGTGGACTAGTGTGCTAGTCGGAGTCAATGTCGGCGCTTACCAAGATTCTTCGCCTGCGGCTCAGAATGACCATGAGGGCGGGAAGGCAAGGTACGTGGCGCTACCGGATATCTGATTTCTAACGTCTAACGTCTATCGTCTAATTCACGCCCCTATCCTCCGCCGCCTGCGGCGGCCCCCTTCCAGAAGAAGGGGGCTCCGGCTTTTCATCATGCAACACTGGTGACACAAAGGTAAATCCCGTAACGTCCTTGCGTCCCCTTGAGGGGAAGAGGGCCGCGAAGCGGCGCAGGGGTGTACGACGCTGCAAGCCGGATTGATACTCTACGCTGAACTGACTGCCAAACGGCAGCCTTCCCACCGACTGGTATTTTTTAGTGAGCTGGTGGACTGGTGGACTAGTGTGCTAGTCGGAGTCAATGTCGGCGCTTACCAAGATTCTTCGCCTGCGGCTCAGTATTCTGGTCATATGTCAAGTCTTTTTTTTGAAGAAATTTATTGTTTTTTCTTAA
>NZ_UPZP01000149.1 GCF_900538805.1 uncultured Dialister sp. | reverse complement strand
TTTATAAACCATTAAAGACTCATCGCTAAAGCTTTTTGGAACCCCCGGTCTAACCGGGGGTTTTCTATAGACAATAAAAAGGCGAACCGGTTTCCCGATTCGCCTTTGTCTTACATTTTATCTTTTATCATTTTTGTTCTTATCGTAAAGCACCAGAAGACCCTTCAGTGTAAGCATGGGGTCCACCACGTCAATGGTTTTGGAGGACTTGGCAATGAGGGTCGCCAGGCCGCCGGTGGCAATGACCTTTACGTTTGGTTCGTTCAGCTCTTCCTTGATACGGTTTACGATTTCATCGATCTGCCCTACGAAGCCGTAGTAAATGCCGGCCTGCATGGCGGATACGGTGTTGCGGCAGATGATTTTCGGCGTTTTCACCAGTTCGATGCGGGGCAGCTTGGAGGCACGCTGGAAGAGGGCTTCCATGGAAATACCGATGCCCGGTGCTACAGCGCCGCCCAGGTAGTTGCCCTTGGTGTCCACCACGCAGAAGGTGGTAGCGGTGCCCATGTCGATGATAATGAGGGGGCAGTCATATTCCGCAATAGCGGCCACCGCATTGACGATACGGTCGGCGCCCAGTTCCTTGGGGTTGTCGTACAGGATATTGAGGCCTGTCTTGATGCCCGGTCCCACCATGATGGGTTTCGTATGGAAATACCGCTGGCTCATGGTTTCCAGGATAGGAATGATAGGCGGAACGACGGTGGAAATGATGATATCCTCTACGTCCTTGAAAGCCAGTCCATTCAACTGGAAAAGGGTGCCCAGAAGGGCTGCATAGCCGTCAGCGGTCTGCAGGGTATCGGTGGCCACCCGCCAATGGCGGATGAGCTTTCTCTCCTTATATACACCGCACACAATATTCGTATTTCCCACATCAAAAGCAAGAAGCATGTGAATCTCCTCCGGAACAGGCGGCCGAGAGAGCTTCGTGAAAGGGGAAATCCCATTCCACCAGCCGCCCTTGAGGCGCCATTAAAATTTCATCAAGTGTATAATGCAACAAAGTTCCCGTTCTGTCAAGGGAAATCATAACAAATAATAGATATTTTTGTAGAAAAATATATGAGTAGGCCCATCCATAGTATCCAGAGCATAGAAAAAACCGGCAGGCAAAGCGCCGGCTTTTTTAGTTTCCTATCCGACTTGACGCCATAGTATTCCTTACCGACAGGAAACTGTTGGCGAAGGGTTTCCTATCCGACTTGTCACCATGGTATTCCTTACCGGCAAGAAACTGTCTGCGAAGGGTTTCCTATCCGGCTTGACACTGTGGTGTTTCTTACCGACAGGAAACTATTTGCGAAGGGTTTCCTATCCGGCTTGACGCTTTGGTGTTTCTTACCGACAGGAAACTATTCGCGAAGAGTTTCTTAGCCGACTTGACTCTGTGGTTTTCCTTACCGACAGGAAACACCAAAGCATCACGCCGGACAGGAAACTTTTACTCATCAATGTTCCATGGTAGGATAGTAGCCTGCCTGGTTCAGGGACTGGCGGATTCTTGTGCCGCAGATGACGCCAAGAATAACCTTGATGAGGTCAAAGGCCACGAAGGGGAATACGGTCAGTGTCAATGCTGTCCACAGGGGCATTTCCTTTCCAAGGCCAAAGTGGAAATAGCCCATGAACCAGATGGTGCCCAGGGCGTAGCAGCAGATGAGGCCCAGCACGGCGGACGATACCTGACGGAGGAAATGGCCCTTTTCCGCCAGACGGAAGCCCGACACCCAGGCCATGACCACGAAGCCCAGATAGTAGCCGCCTACGGGAGAAAGGAAAATGCCGGCGCCCGCCTTTCCCATGGTGAGGATGGGAATGCCCAGAAGGCCCAGAAGGAGCCATACGCCGATGGAGATGGCTCCCCATTTCCTTCCCAGCACGCCGCCTGCCAGGGCGCATACGAAGCTCTGCAGTGTGATGGGCACAGGGCCAATGGGGAATGTGAACTGTGACAGCACCGCCATGATGGCTGCAAAAATTGCCGCACTGATAATATTATGCATTTTTCCTTTTTCCATAGTGATTCCTCTTCTCCTTTTTTACCGCCCGTGTATCAGACATGAAGAGTGAAATGCCCGGAACGGCTGAAACATGAATTCCAAACGCTCAAAGAAATCAAATTTCTTATCTCTTTGGAATGGGTGCGTCAATGGGACGAATTGATACATCCCCTGCAATGACGCGGGTCACATGCTTGCCTGTATCCACCAGGAGGCATCCGTCCTTGTCAATGTCGATGGCCTTGCCTGTGTAGCTTTCATTTCCGAAAATGACCCGCACTTCCTGTCCCAGGGTGACGGAAAGGGTCTTCCAGTCTTCCAGTACCTTATCAAAGCCCTGTGTCTGGGCGATGTGATATTCCTTTTCCAGTTCCGCCAGCACCGCTGCCAGAAGGTCCTTGCGGGATACGTCAATGCCTTCATTGAGGAAGGAGGTGGAGGTCTCACGGAAGGCTTCCGGGAATTCGCTCTTCTTCATGCCCGTATTAATGCCGATGCCCATGATGATGTAGTCGATTTTTTCCATGGATGCAGACATTTCCGTAAGAATGCCCACCATTTTCTTACCATGGTAGAGAATATCATTGGGCCACTTGATACCGGCGTCCTTCAGTCCCAGACGGCGGATACCGCAGCACACACCGATGGCTGCCAGGAGGGTGCATTTCGATGCTTCCATGGGGAAGAATTTCGGACGGAGAATGAGGGAAAACCATACCCCCTTGGCAAAGGGGCTGTAAAATCCGCGGGTCAAACGGCCATGGCCGCTGGTCTGCTCCTCCGCCACCACAATGGTACCTTCTTCCGCCCCTTCCCTGGCGATTTTCTTTGCTTCTTCATTGGTGGAACGGGTGGAGGACATGTACACCACACGGCGTCCGAAGGTGTCCGTATGGAGCGCGCTGTCGATTTCCAGCGGCGTCAGCAGATTGGGCGCATAAATGAGCCGGTACCCTTTCCTGGTGCTGGACTCAAAAATGTATCCCCTTTCTTTCAGTACTTTGATGTGCTTCCAGATGGCCGTGCGGGAAACATGAAGATCCTTGGAAATCTGCTGTCCTGAGACAAATTCCCCATTGGCCTTCCTGAAGTAATCCAGGATTTCATTTCGCATAAAGCGCCTCCCATAATATGAACATCGGCACGATTCCCATCATGCCCAGGAATCATGATTCCTTAAGGAAGCGCTGATTAAATCATTGTTTGCTTTTATTCTTGAATTTTTATGCAATGCGAGGAATGGGCTGACGCGAATAG
>NZ_UPZP01000148.1 GCF_900538805.1 uncultured Dialister sp. | reverse complement strand
CTCTATTGAGACTCTGAGTCGAGAGATCTCCGCCCCAATGCGGCTTGTGCCATTGGGAGAGGGAGATTTCTCCACTCCGCTTCGCTTCGGTCGAAATGACAATGAAGCGGGGTGAGTGTTTGCGTCAATTTGTTCCTTGCAGACCTATGATAAGGCGTCTGCCGCCAAATTGTCTAACTATCCGAGGAGAAAGCAATCATTTTTTTACAGCCCTCTATATACTGCGGCGCCAGCCGCCACCACACCCTCTGAACCCTTTGAACCTTCTGACCCCTCTGAACCCTTTACTATGTGTATATTCTGTATAAAGTGCAAAAATTCTTTTTCTTCCCTCAAGATGAAAAATATCCGGTAATTATCGTATAAATCACTATTGCATGAAAAATAAAAATGCAGATAAAAATGCAGAAAATTGAAAAAATCTCAAATTTCCTATTGCACATTTATGCAAAGAGCTGTATAATTATCACATCTTAAGAAAAGCCCCCGTGAAGGGCTCATGAAATTGTCTATATTCAATGAAGAAAGGCGGCATTCCTATGGCTGATGTTAAAGATGTAAAAAAAGTAGTTCTTGCTTATTCCGGCGGACTGGATACTTCCGTTATTATTCCCTGGCTGAAGGAAAATTATGGCTGCGAGGTCATTGCCTGCACGGTGAACCTGGGGCAGCCTGAAGATTTCGATGCCATCCATAAGAAGGCCCTTGCTTCCGGCGCTTCCGTGGCGGAAACCCTGGATGTAAGGAAAGAATTTATTGAAGAATACGCCTACAACGTACTGAAGGCCGACGGCCGGTATGAAGGCAAGTACCTGCTGGGCACCTCATTCGCCCGTCCCCTCATCGGCAAATGCCTGGTGGACATGGCTAAGAAGTACGGCGCCGACGCCATCTGCCACGGCGCTACCGGCAAGGGCAATGACCAGGTTCGTTTCGAACTGACCATCAAAGCCCTGGCTCCCCATATGAAGATTATCGCTCCCTGGAGAATCTGGGATATGAAGTCCAGGGAAGATGAAATGAAGTATGCTGAAGCCCATGGCGTGCCCATCGATAAATACGATGAAAAGCAGACCGACGAAGAAAAGGCTGCCCAGAAATATCCATATTCCATGGACTGGAATATGTGGCACCTGTCCCATGAAGGGGACGACCTGGAGAACCCGGCCAATGCGCCTCACAAGGATATGTACCTTGTTACCTGCGATCCGGAAGATGCTCCCGACAAGGACGAACTGGTGACCATCGAATTTGAAAAGGGCGTACCTACCGCTGTAAACGGCAAGAAGATGGACGGCGTGGAACTGGTGAATACACTGAATGCCATCGGTGCCAGAAACGGCATCGGCATCGATGACCTGGTGGAAAACAGACTGGTAGGCATGAAATCCAGAGGCGTTTATGAAAACCCCTGCGGCTCCATCCTCTTCTATGCCCACACGGAACTGGAAAGACTTACCCTTGACCGGGCGACCTTCCATTTCAAGGAAGTGGCTGCGGTGAAATATTCCGAACTGGTTTACGACGGCATGTGGTTTGCCCCGCTCCGGGAAGCACTCCAGGCCTTTGCAGACAAGACCTCCGAAACCGTTACCGGCAAAGTCACCCTGCGCCTCTACAAGGGCAACATCATGTCCCACGGCGCTGAAAGCCCCTATTCCCTGTACAACGAAGAATTTGTCACCTTCGGCGAAGATGATGTATACAACCAGGCCGATGCGGAAGGCTTCATCAACCTCTTCGGTCTGCCCCTCACCATCCGGGCCCTCATGAAGGAGAAGAATGCAAAATGAGTGATATGATGTGGGGCGGACGCTTTACGAAAGCGGAGGAAAAAAATGCCCTTGATTTCAACGCATCCATTTCCTATGACTGCCGGATGTATAAAGAAGACATTGCCGGCTCCAAGGCCCATGCGAAAATGCTTGCCCGCCACGGCATCATTTCAGAGGAAGACCGGGTGAAAATCACCGAAGGCCTTTCTAAAATCAAAAAAGAAATCGACGACGGAAAGTTTCCTTTCTCCATTGAGCTGGAAGACATCCACATGAACGTGGAAAAACGGCTCACCGATGACATCGGCGACGCCGGAGCCCGGCTCCACACCGCAAGGAGCCGGAACGACCAGTGTGCCCTGGACCTCCATATGTACATGAAAAGACAGATGGGCCGTCTGGCGGATAAGCTCATCGCCGTGGAAGAAGCTCTCCTCAATGCGGCGGAAAAGTACAAAGATGTGATTCTGCCGGGCTACACCCATATGCAGCGGGCCCAGCCGGTGCTCTTTGCCCATCACATGCTCTGCTACTTCGCCATGCTGGAAAGGGATTTTAAGCGGCTGGAAGACTGCTATGAAATGGCGGACATGTCTCCCATCGGCGCCTGCGCCCTGGCAGGAACCACCTATCCCACCAATCCCCTGGAAGAAGCGGAGGACCTCCACTTCTCCAAGGTCTATGGAAACAGCCTGGACGCTGTGTCCGACAGGGACTACCTTCTCCAGTTCCTCTCCTTTGCCTCCATCTGCGCCATGCACCTGTCCAGGCTCTCGGAGGAATTCATTTACTGGAGCACCAGCGAATTCCAGTTCATTGAACTGGACGACGGCTACTCCACCGGAAGCTCCATTATGCCCCAGAAGAAAAATCCGGACATGTGCGAACTCATCCGCGGCAAAACAGGCCGTATCTACGGAAGCCTCATGGGCCTCCTCACTGTGATGAAGGGACTCCCCCTTGCCTACGACAAGGATATGCAGGAAGATAAGGAAGGCGTTTTTGACGCCATGGATACTTTGTACTTTGCCCTGGATATTTACGCCGGCATGATTAACACCATGACCGTCAACGGAAAGCACACCAGGGAAGTGCTGGAACACGACTTCTCCAACGCCACGGACATGGCGGACTATCTGGCCAAGAAGGGCCTCCCCTTCCGGCAGGCCCATGCGGTGGTAGGAAATGCGGTGCATTACTGCATCGAACACCACAAGGTGCTCCATGACCTGACCATGGAAGAATTCAAATCCATGAGTCCCCTCTTTGAAGAAGACATCCTGAAAGCACTGAAAATAGAAAACTGCGTGAAAAACCGCGAAAGCTACGGCGGCACCGGTCCGAAATCCGTAGAACGCCAGAAAGCCCACGGAAAAGAAGCTGTGGCAGCCATGAAAGAAAAGGCCGCCCAGTGGAAAGAATCCATGGCCTTCCTGGGATAACAGTGAGCCATAGCGCCCTGCGCTTGGTATAGACAATTTCACAGGAAAAAGCCCCCGCGAAAGCAGGGGCTTTTTCCTGTGGAGATGATACACCATGGTTTCCTGTGGAGATGATACACCATGGTTTCCTGTGGAGATGATACACCATGGTTTCCTGTGGAGATGATACACCATG
>NZ_UPZP01000147.1 GCF_900538805.1 uncultured Dialister sp. | reverse complement strand
CTGAAGCGGTGGGACAATAAAGCTCCGTGAAGCAATTATCTCATAAGTGGCACAAAGTAAATCACGGGTTGTTGTGCCCCCGCTTGCGGGGGAAAGGTGGTGGCGCAGCCACCAAAGGGGGTCGCTTTTCCAACGGGCGAAGCCCGGTTGTAAAGGTTTTATTCATACTGGCGGCGGAGCCGCCCACCAGACCCCTCTGAACCTTTTGAACCTTCTGAACCTTCACGCCCAAAGGGCGTGTCAAGCAAAAAAACCGGCAGATTCTGCCGGTTTTGGTCTTATTCGTAATGCAGGGCATCGATGGGGTTCAGTCTGGCCGCTTTCTGGGCGGGGTAGAGGCCGAAGACGAGGCCGATGAATACGGAGAAGAGGAAGGAGCCCAGGATGGGGGTGATAGAGAGCACCGTGGTGAGGGTGGACACCAGGGGAATGATTTTGGAGATGGCTATGCCGAAGAGGACGCCGATAATCCCCCCTGCCACGCTGACGGTGACGGATTCGATGAGGAACTGGATGATAATCATGTTGTAGGTGGCACCCAATGCCTTTCGTATGCCGATTTCCCTTGTCCTTTCGGTGACGGAGACGAGCATGATGTTCATAATGCCTATGCCCCCTACCAGAAGGGAAATGGCCGCAATGCTGCCGAGGAAAATGGTGAGGGTCTGGGTGGTGGATTTCATGGTTTCCATGAGGTCCTGGGAGTTCTGGATGGAGAAATCATCTTCCTTTCCCGTCTGGATGCGATGGCGGGTGCGGAGTAGGTTGGTCACGTCGGACTCGATCTGGGACAGGTCGTCGGCGTTGTCTGAGGAAATGACGATGTTGTTCACATAGGTAATGTGCATCATTCGTTCCTGCACCGTGGTGAAGGGGATGAGGATTCTGTCGTCCTGGTCCATGAAGGAGTATCCCTTTTCTTCCAGCTCGCCGATGACGGTGAAGGGATTGCCGTTGATGCGGACTTTCTGCCCGATAGGCGATTCTTCGCCGAAAAGGCCGGTGGCCACGGTTTTGCCGATGATGCACACCCTGGCCCTTGCATTGTATTCCTTGGCTGTCCAGAAACGGCCTTCCGCCACGGTCAGGTTGGACAGGGTGGCGTAGTCTTCGGTGCAGCCGTAGACCCGGGTGGTCCAGTTCTTATTGCCGTTGACCACCAGGTAGCTCGTGTTGACAAGGGGCGCGGCGTAGACGATGTTGGGCAGGTTCTTGATGGCCAGGTAGTCCTTGTAGGTCAGGGTCTGCATGGAGCCTGCTGCGGGACGGATGCCCGGTTTCCTGCCTGTGCCGGGGGTGACGGTGATGGTGTTGGAGCCAAGGCTGGAAATATTGCTTTCAATCTTGTTCTGCACGCCATAGCCTATGGACATCAAGGCTATCACCGCCGCCACGCCGATGATAATGCCCAGCATGGTGAGGAGGGAGCGCATTTTGTTGCTCAGAATGGAGCCCCAGGCCATAAATATGCTTTCAATATATATATTCGTCATGGCAGCGGCCCCCTGATATCCTTACTGATGTGACCATCAGATAAAATCACGTGCCTTCCTGCATAGCCGGCCACATCAATTTCATGGGTCACCAGGATGATGGTTTTCCCCTCTTCGTAGAGTTTGGAGAAAATCTCCATCACCTCTCTGGTGGAATGGCTGTCCAGGTTGCCCGTCGGTTCATCAGCCATAATAATGGCCGGGTCATTGATGAGGGCCCTGGCAATAGCCACGCGCTGCCGCTGACCGCCGGACATTTCCGCCGGCATATGGTTGATACGGTCCCCCAGCCCCACGGATTCAAGCATTTTGACGGCCCTTTCCTTTCTTTCATTTTTGAAAAGGCTGCCGTAAATCATGGGAAGAATCACATTATCCAGAGCAGACAGCCGGGGAAGCAGGTTGAAACTCTGGAAGACAAATCCGATTTTCCGGTTTCTTGTATAGGCCAGTTCGCTGTCCTTCAGGTTGGCCACTTCTTTCCCGTCCAGCAGGTAGGAGCCCCTGGTGGGACGGTCAAGACAGCCTAAGATATTCATCAGGGTGGATTTGCCGGCACCGGAGGGCCCCATAATGGATACAAATTCCCCTTTTCTGATGGAAAGGTCGATATGGGTCAGTACCGGCACTTCTTCCCTGCCGATATAGTAGCTCTTACCGATTCCTGAAAGACGGATGACCTCTTTTTCATCTGCCGAAGCCATGGTTATAACCTCGGTCCCGGGCGCTGGTCCTTATTGGTGGGCGTGGACTTTTCCTGGGAAACGGTACCGCTCACCACGATTTCATCTCCTTCGTGGAGACCGTCAAGGATTTCCACTTCCTTATCGGTGGTAATGCCTGTGGTCACATAGGCCTTGGACACGCCGTCCCCGTTCTTCACATACACGTAGGAACCTTCCCCGTCGCTCCGGATGGCCGTTACCGGCACTTCAAGGGCGTTGTCGCTTTCCCTGCCGCGGATGGTGGCCCTGGCAGTCATGGAAGGATAGAGCCCCTCCAGTTCGTCCTTATTGATTTCCACATACACCGTGTAGTACACCACGGAAGATGAGGATGAGGAAGAAGAGGAACCGGAAGAAGAATACTGTTTCTTGGAAATATCAGTGACCACGCCATGGAAGGTCTTGTTCGGATAGGCATCCACCGTGAAATCCACGTTCTGTCCCATTTTCACCTCGCCGATATCCGTTTCATCCACCAGAAGCTCAATGCGCATGGCGGAAAGATCCGCCACGCTCACAATGACCATCTGGCTGGAAAGGCCCTGGGACACGGTTTCCCCTTCCTTCATGGGCTCGCCGATAACAATGCCGTCCATAGGCGATGTGATCACCGTATCATTCACATCGGCCTGGGCCTTGTCATAGGCAGCCTGGGCATTCCGGTATTCCAGACGGGCATTATCCATTTCCTGATAAGAAATGGCGCCCTGGTTATACAGGGTGTTCAAACGGTTGAAATAGGACTCCTTGTTCTCCAGCGTATTCTGGGCCTGCTTCATGGTGGACGTCAGGGCTTTGGATTCAATGGTGGCCAGCACCTGCCCCTTCGTCACCTTCTCATTCTGCTTCACATACACCTTTTCCAGGGTGCCCGATGCAGTGGCCGACAAATCGACTTTGTTATCCGGCTCAATGGTGCCTGTGGCATCTACGGTGAGCATAATGTTATCCCGCGTCACCGTGCCTAAAGTGTAATTTTCCTTCTTTGTCTGGTGGGTCCGGTTATACCAGAACCAGCCCCCGCCGCACACAAGGATGGCAATAATCAATACAGCGATCAGTACTTTCTTCTTCATACTACCGCCCCCTTACTGTTAAAAAAAGATGAAATAAATTCCCCAGATTGAACTATATTATATCACGAGACATATGGGGAGATACATATGGAAGATAAGGTTTCTTGGTTTTGGGGAATAAAAAAAGCTGGGGAGAAATGGATTCTCTGCAGCTTTTTTTAAGGGTTCTGAAGTTTGACTGGCCTTTGGCCGGAGGGTTCGGAGGGGAAGGTTCTTAGGTTTGACGCAGCCTGTGGCTGCGAGGGTTGTGGATAGCCGCCTTTGGCGGCTATGCTTATAAAGT
>NZ_UPZP01000146.1 GCF_900538805.1 uncultured Dialister sp. | reverse complement strand
TATTTAAGGAGACTTATGACGCAGCATTGGATAAAAATACATATGAAATTCGATTCTGCGAATGAATCAGTGCTTCCTTATATAAAGGAAATAATCATGATTCTCCATAACGATTTGACCCGGGGACCCCTTTTCCCCAAAATGATGAATTTCGCCGTCCCCTATCTGGCGGCCTGCTTCCTCCAGACCTTCTACGGCATGGCGGACCTTTTCATTACCGGCCAGTACTACGGCGCCGCTCCTGTCACCGGCGTGTCCATCGGAAGCCAGGTGATGCATATGATTATCGTCATCATTGCAGGCCTCACCATCGGAAGCGCCGTATCCATCGCCCGGGCACTGGGAGCCAAAAATGAAAGGGAAGCTTTTCGTCTCATGGGCAGTGCCGCCGCCCTCTTTCTTCCCTTCGCCATTGTATTCACGGCGCTCCTCTTTCTTTTCATGCCCTTCATTCTCCAAGTACTGCAGACACCGGCAGAAGCGCTGGAGGACACCAGAGCCTACCTCACCATCTGCTTTGCCGGAGTACCACTCATCGTCATCTATAACATGGTGAGCGGCTTTTTCCGGGGTATGGGAAATACGAAAGCCCCCATGACCTTCATCGCCATTGCCGGCATAGTGAATATCCTTCTGGACTACCTTCTCATCGGCCATTTCCATATGAGCGCCGCCGGTGCCGCCTGGGGCACCTTTGCCAGTGAAGCGGTGAGCGTCGTCCTTTCCCTCTTTTACCTCCACCGGAAACTGTCGCCCCTTGCCCTTTCCAGAAAAGACTTTACCCCCGGCAGCCCCTGGATGCGAAGCATCCTTACCATAGGCATTCCTATTTCCTGCCAGGACGGTCTCATCCAGATATCCTTCCTGGTCATCACCGCCATTGCCAACAGCCGCGGCGTGGAAGCGGCGGCGGCCGTGGGGATTGTGGAAAAAATCATCAGCTTCCTCTTCCTGGTCCCCTCTGCCATGATGTCCACCGTGTCCGCCACCACCGCCCAGAACCTGGGCGCAGGCCTTCCGGAAAGGGGCAGGAAGGCCCTCCGCTATGGCATCACCGTGTGCGTTTCCTTCGGCCTTCTCTGCATCCTCCTCGTCCATTTCAAAGCCAGTGAAATCGTGGCCCTCTTTGTACCGGGGGAGGAGGCGGTCATTGCCATGGGAAACGACTACTTCCAGTCCTATGTACTGGACTGCGCCATCGCCGGCATCCACTTCTGCTTCTCCGGCTGCTTTGCAGCCCACCGGAAAGCGTCCTTCTCCTTTCTTCACAACGTTATTTCCATCTTCACCGTCCGCATCCCCGGCACCTACGCCGCCGCCCTCCTCTTCCCCACCACCCTCTACCCCATGGGCATGGCAGCGCCGGCAGGGTCTTTGCTGTCTGTCATTATCTGCGTGTTCCTTTATAAAAAGTATTTGAAATAGCAGGAGCGCCCCCTTTGGGTGCGCAGGGTTCAAAAGGTTCAAAGGGTTCAGAGGATGGTGGTGGCGCCCTGTGGGACGCCGAAGGCGGCCTCCCTGCCTCCATGGAATGGACTTTATATCTACCTTCTGAACCAGCCCGGAAGGCGCAGCCGATCCCGGGCCGAACCCGAGTCGTCCAAGGCCGACAGGCCCGATGGCGGCTTGCACCCTCTGAACCCTTACGCCCCTACAGGGCGTGTCCCCATTCCCCAATCTCCATTCTCCAACCCTCAACCACTATTCCCCAATCCCCATTCCCTAATCCCCATTCCCCAATCTCCATTCCCTAATCCCCATTCCCCATTTATGCTATAATGAGAAAAGACATTCTGCAGAATTGCTTTTCAGGAAAATGGGCTGCAGCGGTCTGATTTCTATGGAACGAAGTATGGAAGGAGCAGATGTATGAAAAAAATCGTAGTCACTGTAATCGGTGCTGACCGTGTGGGCATTGTTGCCGGCGTTGCGGCAGCCCTGGCGAAGGAAAATATTAATATCCTCGACATTTCCCAGACCATTCTGGGAGATATTTTTGATATGGTCCTGATCTGCGACATGGAAAAGGCCAAAGGTTCCCTGAAGGAAGTCCAGGATGAACTGGGTGTCCTGGGGAAAAATCTGGGCGTGGACGTACGGGCCCAGCTGGCTGACATTTTCTATGCCATGCACCGTATCTGAAAGGGGGAGCCATGCTCGATATTGAAGAAATCCTTGCCACTGAGCGCATGTTTGACCAGAACAAGCTGGACGTACGCACCATTACCATGGGCATTTCCCTCTTAGGCTGTGTTTCCGATGATGAAAAGACGCTGAATCGCAAGATTTACGACACCATCTGCACCAAAGCAGAGCATCTGACGGAAGTGAGCCATGATATTTCCAGAGAATACGGCGTGCCCATCATCAACCGCCGTATTTCCGTGACCCCTATTTCCCTTATAGCCGGCGGCATCAAAGCCAAAAGTTATGTGTCCATTGCCGAGACCCTGCAGAAAGCGGCAGACCAAGTGGGCGTGGACATTCTTGGCGGCTTCTCCGCCCTGGTGGACCGGGGCATGTCCTCCTCCGACAAAATCCTCATCGACTCCATCCCGGAAGCCCTGGCTTCCACCAAGAGCATCTGCAGCTCCGTGGCCGTAGGCTCCACCAAGGCCGGCATCAATATGGACGCTGTAAAGCGCATGGGCGAAGTGGTGAAGGAAACGGCTGAGCTCACCAAAGACCAGGACGCCTATGGCTGCACCAAGCTGGTGGAATTCTGCAACGCCGTAGAAGACAATCCCTTCATGGCCGGCGCATTCCACGGAATCACCCAGGGTGACACCGCCATCCACGTTGGCGTTTCCGGCCCCGGTGTGGTGAAGAGAGCCCTGGAAGACGTAAAAGGCGCCCCCTTGAACGTGGTGGCCCGCACCATTAAGAACACCGCCTTCATGATTACCCGTCTGGGACAGATGGTGGCCGAAGCAGCCACCGAACGGCTCCATGCCCCCTTCGGCATTATCGACCTCTCCCTGGCCCCCACCTCCGCCGTCGGCGACAGCGTGGCCCAGGTACTGGAAGAAATGGGACTGGAAAGCTGCGGCGGCCCGGGAACCACGGCAGCCCTGGCCCTCCTGAACGACGCCGTGAAAAAAGGCGGCCTCATGGCCTCCTCCAGCGTCGGCGGCCTCTCCGGCGCCTTCATTCCGGTAAGTGAAGACCTGGGTATGATTGAAGCTGTTGAAAAAGGCAGCCTCTGCCTGGAAAAACTGGAAGCCATGACCTGCGTCTGCTCCGTAGGCCTCGACATGATTGCCATTCCCGGAGACACCCCTGCCTCCACCATCTCCGCCATTCTCGCCGACGAAGCGGCTATCGGCATGATTAACAACAAAACCACCGCCACCCGCCTCATCCCGGTGCCAGGAAAGAAACCGGGCGACATGGTCCAGTTCGGCGGCCTCATGGGCTACGCCCCCATCCTGGAAATCAACAAATTCCAGGCCGACGAATTCATCAACCGCGGCGGAAAGATTCCCGCCCCCATGAGATCATTGACAAACTGATGGGATATAGGGAAGCACTGATTAATTCATAGAGTTTCCTTTTATAAGAATTTTTATGCACTGCTTCGTCATGGGCTTCCTTAAATAGC
>NZ_UPZP01000145.1 GCF_900538805.1 uncultured Dialister sp. | reverse complement strand
TTCGCGTCGCCTCATTCCTTGCATTGCATAAAAATTCAAGAATAAAAGCAAACAACGATTTAATCAGCGCTTCCCTAGATAGTGATTTAATCAGTGCTTCCCCAGGCAGAATCCATATAGGAGAAAGGAAGAAATTCCTTACAGGTAGAAAAGGAGTGTGGAATTCTTATGTCAATCAAAACTAGAAAAATCGGGATTATCGGAGCAGGCAACGTAGGCTCCCATCTGGCCCTCCAGTTTGCGGTACAGGGACTGGCGGATGAGGTGGTTTTCTATGATACCAATATGGACAAGGCCATCGGCGAATCCCTGGACCTTTTGGACGCTGTGAGCTACCAGCCCCATCATTTTGAAGCCTACGCAGGCACCATGGATGACATGAAGGATGCGGACATCCTCATCAATGCCTCCGGCAAACCCCGCCAGAAAGGGCAGAACCGGCTGGATATGATGGACGGCGCCATTGCCACCAGCAAGGAATTCCTGCCGCTCATTGAGAAATCGGGCTTTGACGGCATTATCATTTCCATTTCTAACCCCTGCGACATTATCGCGGAATATCTGCAGTACAAGCTGGACTGGCCGAAGAAAAAAATCATCGGCTCCGGCACCGCCCTGGACTCCGCCCGCCTGCAGATGCAGCTGTCCACCCAGCTCAAGGTAAACCGCCGCTCCCTCACTGCCTACCTTCTGGGCGAACACGGCGATTCCAGCATGATTCCCTGGAGCCACGTGAAAGTGGCCGGCAAGCCCATCGATGAACTGCTGAAGGAAAAGCCGGACGTTTACCACATGGACTCCAAAGAAGAAATCCTGAAAAAGGTCCATGACGAAGGAAATATTGAAAACGCCAAGAAGGGCTGCACCGAATTCGGCGTATCCTCCGCCACCGCCGAACTGGTTCGGGCCATTTACCACGACGAACACAAAATCCTGCCCTGCTCCGTCTACCTGGACGGCGAATACGGCATTACCGGCAGCTTCGCCTCTGTGCCGGTCAAGGTTGGCAAGGACGGCGTGGAAGACATTATCGAACTCCACCTGACGGAAGAAGAAAATAAAGAGCTCCAGCACTCCATCAAGATTCTGAAAGAACACTTCGAAAGAGCGCTCACACTGTGATAGAGCAGAAAAAAGGGTACCCCAGGGGTGCCCTTTTTGTGTTGGAGGGGATTGAGGAAAATGTTAAATTGTAAATTGTAAATGGTAAATGGTAAATGAAGACAGCACCAGCGGGCGCAGTATAAAAGCGGCTACAGGCAGCTGATTCATCTGAATGCTTATCATGATATATGACCGACAAAAAAATCTCGTAACGCCCTGGTTTTCTCTTGATGGGAAAACCCCGCGAAGCGGGAAAGGGTGTACGGGAGGATAAGTCGAAATGGTACTCTATGTTGGCATGATCGCCCGTAGGCGACCTTTCTTACGATTGACAGTTACCAACCTTTGAACCTTATGAACCCTCTGAACCCGGGCCGCGCAGCGGCCCCGTGGGCCGGTCAATCTTAAGAACCTTTCACCCACAACCCTCTGCACCGGAGCCGCGAAGGGGCTCCAAAAATACAAAATCCCTTTCCACATCCCTCTCCCATGGGGTATAATGATATGACGCTTATTTTATTTTTGAGGTGAAACATGACTGATTTGGAAGAAATCAAGAGACGCCGCACCTTTGCCATCATTTCCCACCCGGATGCCGGCAAGACGACGCTCACAGAAAAACTGCTGCTCTACGGCGGAGCCATCCATCTGGCGGGGTCCGTCAAAGCAAGAAAGACGGCGCGCTATGCGGTTTCCGACTGGATGGAAATCGAAAAACAGCGTGGTATTTCCGTTACCAGTTCCGTGCTCCAGTTCGACTACCAGGGCTGCCGCATCAATATCCTGGACACCCCGGGGCATGCGGACTTTTCCGAAGATACATACCGTACACTCATGGCGGTGGACTCCGCTGTCATGGTGATTGACGTGGCCAAGGGCGTGGAAGCCCAGACGAAGAAACTCTTCAAGGTCTGCTCGGACCGGGGCATTCCGATTTTTACCTTTGTCAATAAAATCGACCATTTTGGCAAGAACCCCTTCGACCTGATGGCGGACATTGAAGACGTGCTGGGCATCCGTTCCTGCCCCATGAACTGGCCCATCGGCGTGAACGGCGATTACACCGGCATTTACGACAGGGAAACGGAAATGTGCCATCTCTTCATCAAGGACAACGCCCACGGCGTGAAGAAGCTGGAAGTGATTTCCGGGAAAATGGACGATGAAAAGATTACCTCCCATTTAAGCCCTGAAATCATCCAGTCCCTGAAGGACGACCTGGAGCTTCTGGACGAAGCAGGGGACCCCTTCGATGAAGAAAAGGTGGCCAAAGGAGAGCTCACTCCCATGTTCTTCGGCTCCGCCATGACCAATTTCGGCGTACAGCCTTTCCTGGAAAAATACCTGGAGCTGGCGCCGCCGCCGGAACCGAGAAAGACACTGGAAGGCACCATTTCTCCTGAAGACCCCAATTTCTCCGCCTTCGTTTTCAAAATCCAGGCGAACATGGACCCCAAGCACCACGACCGGGTGGCTTTCATGCGCATCTGCTCCGGCGTCTTTGAAAAGGGCGTCAGCGTCCTCCATCGCCAGAGCGGCAAAATGATTCGTCTCTCCCAGCCCCAGCAGTTCCTGGCCACCGAAAGGCAGACTGTGGAAAAGGCGTACCCCGGCGACATTATCGGCGTATTTGACACCGGTGAACTGGGCGTAGGCGATACGGTGTGCGAAAAGAAGCACCCCGTCACCTTCATCGACTTCCCCGTGTTCCCACCGGAACTCTTCGCCCGGCTCTCTCCGGAAAGCAGCATGAAGAGGAAACAGTTCCTGAACGGCGTCACCCAGCTGGCCCAGGAAGGGGCCATCCAGGTGTACAAACAGCCCTACATTATGGAATCCTTCATTATCGGCGCCGTGGGCCAGCTGCAGTTTGAAGTCATGAAATACCGGCTGGAAAACGAATACAACGTATCGGTGAACCTGGAGCCCCTGGGCTTCACCGCCGCCCGCTGGACCGAAGGCGACGTGCCGCCGGAAGAACTGGTGGGCATCGACAACGCCATGGTGGTCTACGACCGCCGTGAACGGCCGGTATACCTCCTGCCCAACGCCTGGCAGGCAGGCTGGCTGGCCCAGAGAAATCCAAAGGTGAAATTCCTCGAAAGCCCGCCCCTCGGTGTGGCAGAGCTGGAAGGAAACTGATAAAAAACAGCAGAACCGGAAAGGCTCTGCTGTTTTTTTGAGTGAGGCGGAGAAATGGTAAATGTTAAATTGTAAATGAAGGTGGCGCCTGGCGGCGCAGAATAAATTCTGCAGGCCGCTGATTCTAATGAATACTTGGCGTGATACATGCGGCAGTACGCAAATCCCGTAACGTAGGCTCCTTCCTCAGGAAGGAGCTGCCCGAAAGGGCTGAGGATAGGTCCGAAAAAAATATGAGAAAAGAACTAACGCTCCTATCCTCCGTCGCTTGCGGTGCCACGGGACTGTGAAAAAATATAAATTATTTCTTCACAGCCCTTTTTTCTGCTTCGCCTATAGATTCAAAAAAATTCTCAAAATGACAGTAAGCTGTTCTCCGAATTGTCATCTCGAGCGGAGCT
>NZ_UPZP01000144.1 GCF_900538805.1 uncultured Dialister sp. | reverse complement strand
GGCGCAGCCGTTCCCGGGCCGAACCCATCGGTCAGTGCGTCAGCACATGACCGATAGAACCCGGGCGCCGAAGGCGCCTGAACCCTCTTACTTTCGGGAATACTGCCAGCCGCCTCCCATGCCTCTACTGCCCCATAAAAATATTTCTCACCGCCCCTTCCCCCTTGTGTTATAATATGAAAAGCGACTATGGAACGGCTTTTTTATTTTATATAACCATTTTTATGCTTATTTCCACGGACATAAGCAACTCAACAATTGAATAGGAGGATTTTAATCTTGGCAAAGGCTAGATTACAAATTATTCCCCTGGGAGGCCTGGGGGAAATCGGGAAGAATATGACTGTTTTCCGTTACGGCGACGAAATTATCGTAATTGATGCAGGCATGGCCTTTCCGGAAGAAGATATGCTGGGGATTGATATTGTCATCCCCGATTTCAGTTATTTAATCGAGAACAGGGATAAGATCAAAGCCATTCTGATTACCCATGGTCACGAAGATCACATTGGCTCCCTTTCCTATCTCCTGCGTGATGTGTCCGCACCGGTCTACGCAACCCGCCTGACCTGCGGCCTCATCGAAGGCAAGCTCAAGGAAGCCCATATTTCCAATTATGATTTACACGTAGTCAAATCAGGAGATGAATTCAAAGCCGGTTCATTTAAATTCGGATTCTTCCATGTCTGCCATTCCATTCCTGATTCCTGCGGTATTTATCTGCGTACCCCCATCGGCACCATCGTCCACACCGGCGATTTCAAATTCGACCATTCCCCGGTGGACGGCGAACAGACCGATATGTACAAGCTGGCTGAACTGGGCCATCGGGGCGTGCTGGTGCTCTGCGCCGACTCCACCAATGCCCAGAATCCCGGCTATACGCCGTCGGAAGCGGTGGTCACCCGCTCCCTCATGGAAGCCTACGGCGAAGCAAGGGGCCGCATCATCCTGGCCACCTTCGCATCCAACGTATCCCGTATCCAGATGGCCGTGGACGCCGCCGTCCATTACAAGCGCAAGGTCTGCGTCTTTGGCCGCTCCATGGTGAATGTGGTAAACATCGCTTTGGAAATGGGATATCTTACGGCACCGGAAGGCACCTTCATCGAACCGGAAGAAATCAACCGGTACCGGGATGACCGCCTCTGCATTCTCACCACCGGCAGCCAGGGCGAACCCATGGCCGGCCTTTCCCGCATGGCCGACGGCAGCCACCGTCAGGTGACCATTCATGCCGGAGACACCGTCATCATCTCCGCCTCCCCCATTCCGGGCAACGAAACAAGCGTAGGCCGCACCATCGACAGCCTCATGAAACTGGGCGCCCATGTGGTGACCAGCGCCACCACCCGGGTCCATGTATCCGGCCACGGTTCCCAGGAAGACCTGAAAACCATGCTCTCCCTGGTACACCCGAAGTTCTTCATCCCCGTCCACGGCGAATACCGCATGCTCTGCAGCCATGCAGAACTGGCCGAAAGCCTGGGCGTAAAGAAACAGAATATCCTGATTGGCGAAAACGGTTCCATCTTCGAATTCACCAACCGCAGCGCCAAAATCAACGGCAAAGTACAGGCAGGCCCGGTCTTCGTTGACGGCCTGGGCGTAGGGGATGTCGGAAATATCGTCATCCGCGACCGCCAGCAGCTGGCACAGGACGGCGTAGTCATCGTAGTCATCGCCCTGGAAAAAGGCAGCAACCAGGTCCTGGCAGGCCCGGACATCGTATCCAGAGGCTTCGTCTATGTAAGAGACAGCGAAGCCCTCCTCACGGAAGCCAGAGAACGCGTCGAATCGGTGCTGGACCGCTGCGAAGCAGGCAACGTGACCGAATGGAACGCCATCAAAACCCAGATCCGCGACACTTTGGGCAAGTACTTCTACGACCGCACCAAGCGGCGCCCCATGATTCTTCCCATCATCCAGGAAGTAAAATAAATGCCATTCCCCGCCCTGCTTCTTCAGGCGGGGATTTTTATTGGAAATCCTGCCGGTATGCTGCGCCTCTGTCCCATGCCGGATAGGAAACCTTTCGTGAACAGTTTCCTGTCGGTATGCTCCACACCTGCCCCCATGCCGAATAGGAAACTTTTCGCAAACAGTTTCCTGCCGCTATGCTGCACTTCTGTCCCATGCCGAACAGGAAACTTTTCATCACCAGTTTCCTGCCGGCATGCTCCACACCTGCCCCATGCCGAATAGGAAACTTTTCACCACCAGTTTCCTGCCACTATGCTGCACTTCTGTCTCATGCCGAATAGGAAACTTTTCATCACCAGTTTCCTGCCGCTATGCTGCACTTCTGCCCCATGCCGAATAGGAAACTTTTCGCAAACAGTTTCCTGTCAGTATGCTAAACTTCTGTCCCATGCCGAATAGGAAACTTTTCATCACCAGTTTCCTGCCGGCATGCTCCACACCTGTCCCATGCCGGATAGGAAACCATTCGCAAACAGTTTCCTATCGGTGTGCTCCACAACTGTCCCATGCCGAACAGGAAACTTCTCACACACAAGGAGTCTCACCATGACCATTTCCCCCACCTTTTTCAGAAACTTTGCCTGCAAGGCGGACAAATGCCGCCACACCTGCTGCCAGAAATGGGTGATTAACATTGACGCAGAAAGCGCTAAAAAGTATAGAAATACAAAAGGCCCCCTGGGCGAAGAGCTGAGGGTATGGATAGCCACCGATGAAGAGGGAAATCCATGCTTCAGGCTCAATGAAAAAGGGTACTGCCATTTTCTAAATGAGAAAGGACTCTGCCGCCTGGTTCTGGAGAAGGGTCCGAAGTTTCTCTGCCAGATATGCCGGGACCACCCCCGTTTCTACGTGTACAGCTGCGATGAACATCTGGCCATGGAGAACACCCTGGCCGGCACGGGACTTGCCTGCGAAGAGACGGTGGAGCAGCTCATGGCGGAGGAGGGGGAAATTGTTTTTGAAAGGGATGACGGCTCCTTTCCCATCTATTTCAATGACCTCATCAGTACCCACTTCATGAATCTTCCTAAGAAACTGCAGTCCTTTACGGCTGATTTCAAAAAGGACTATGTGCACCGCCTGCTGCATCGGATGGAAGAAACGAACCCCATTGACGAGGAATGGACGAAATCCCTTGCTTTCATCAAAGACCATGAGGAAGAACTGATACAGGAGGCAAAGCGCCTCACTAAGGAAATCTCCCCTGTCTTCCTCACCAACCTATACCGGTACATCTTCTACCGCCAGATGTGCGAATTTGAAATATATGACCCCGAAGACATTGCCTTCTACAGCCGCGAAAGCGTGACCTTCATCCTCCTGGAATGCGCCCGCACCCATGACCTCATCCGCGCTGTCACCCGCTGGTCCGAGCAGATAGAGTACGACACGGAAAATGTGTACATCCTTCTGGACAGCATCTCTGAAGAACCCTGTGGGGATGATGAATGATAAAGGCCCCTTGGCGACCCGGGTTCAGAGAGGAAGGTTGACGGGGCTCCGCCCCGAAGGGTCTTAAGGTTCTAAAGTTTGACAGCGGCCTTTGGCCGCTGAGGGTTGTGGTATCGCCTTTGGCGATGAGTATGAAGTCAGCGTTACGGGACTTCCCGCCGGGCACAGTCATTCTCGTATAGTAAGTGTAGGGCATGAAGTTAAATACTTCCATTGCCCACCTTGATGGGTAGGGAATCCTGGT
>NZ_UPZP01000143.1 GCF_900538805.1 uncultured Dialister sp. | reverse complement strand
CTATTCGCGTCATCCCATTCCTCGCATTGCATAAAAATTCTAGAATAAAAGCAGACAACGATTTAATCAGCGCTTCCTTAGCGGCCGGGGTATCATTTTCCCTTATCTCCTTCGGGAGATGATTCTTTTATGTTTTCGTAGTACGCATAATAATAACAGAAAGAGAGAGGTGAATCATTTGACACTGGATGAAGTTTTACTGTATGTGATTGTGGGATGTATCATTGCCGCCGTCATTGGCGCCGGCGTGGGGTACATGCTCCGCAAGCGCATTGCAGAGGCAAGGATCGGATCGGCAGAGGAAAAGGCCCGGCAGATCGGCGAAGAGGCCAAGAAAATGCTGGACAATGCTTCCCGGGAGGCGGAAACGCTGAAGAAGGAAACCTTGGTGCAGACCCGTGAAGAAATCCATAAGCTTCGGGAAGACGTGGAACAGGAAAACAAGCAGCGCCGTGATGAGCTGCAGAAGTATGAACAGCGTCTTGTGCAGAAGGAAAATAATCTGGACTGGAGAAGCGGCAGCCTGGAACAGCGGGAATCCCAGCTGGATAAAAAGGAAAGCCAGGTGAAGGCCCAGAAGGAAAAGCTGAACGGCCTTTACGAACAGCAGCAGAAGAAGCTGGAAGAAATTTCCCAGCTCTCCAGCGAACAGGCGAAGGACATGATTCTGTCCCGGGTGGATGAAGAGCTGACCCATGAAAAGGCAGTCCGCATCCGCAGCGCCGTGGAGGAAGCCAAGAGTACCGCTGACGTCAAGGCCAGGGAAATCATCGCATCCGCTATTCAGCGGAATGCGGCAGATACGGTTTCCGAAACCACGGTTTCCGTGGTTTCCCTTCCAAATGAAGAAATGAAGGGCCGCATCATCGGCAGGGAAGGACGCAATATCCGGGCCATCGAAACCCTGACGGGCGTGGACCTTATCATCGACGATACGCCGGAAGCGGTTATCTTGTCCTGCTTTGACCCCATTCGCCGTGAAGTGGCAAGGCTGGCACTGGAAAGCCTTGTGAAGGATGGCCGTATCCATCCCGCACGGATTGAAGAAGTGGTGGCCAAGACAAAGAAGGATGTGGAAAAGGCTATCCGCGAAGCCGGTGAACAGGCTGTCATGGAATGCGGCATCCGGGGCATGAACCCGGAACTGGTGAAAATTCTGGGCCGTTTAAAATACCGTACCAGCTATGGCCAAAATGTGCTGCAGCACTGCATTGATACATCCTATTTTGCCGGCATTATGGCCGGTGAAGTGGGAGCCAATGTGGAACTGGCCAAAAGGGCAGGACTCCTTCATGATATCGGCAAGGCCGTGGATCGTGAACAGGAAGGCACCCATGTGGAACTGGGTGTGGAACTGGCCCAGAAATACCATGAATCGCCGGAAGTTGTCAATGCCATTGCTTCCCATCACGGGGATACGGAGCCTACCTGTGTAGAATCCGTGCTGGTGGCCGCTGCCGATGCTATTTCCGCAGCCCGTCCCGGCGCCCGCCGCGAGACGCTGGAAAACTATATCAAACGTCTCACGAAACTGGAAGACATTGCCAAATCCTTCCCCGGCGTGGACAGCTGCTATGCTATCCAGGCAGGCCGTGAACTCCGGGTCATCGTGAAACCGGAAAAGGTATCCGAAGACCAGTCCACCATCCTGGCCCACGACATTTCCCGCCGGATTGAAAAGGAACTGCAGTATCCGGGACAGGTAAAGGTCGTGGTTATCCGCGAAACCAGGGCTACTGACTTTGCTAAATAATAAAAAAGAAACCTGCTTTACTGAGAAGTGGGTTTCTTTTTTTTATCTCTTTTTTATCTCTTCCTTTATTGAAACTTTGTGATATAATGATTGGACTACAAGATGGAGAGGCTCCTTTTTCTGTAAGAAGGGTGCCTGCCCCCTGAAATTTAATTTCCCAATGGGAAAGGGAGGTAACTATGGATAGAGAAGATTTGGATAAAAAGCTGAAAGAAAATGGCGAAGCCATGAAAGAAACATCCCATGGCTCCCGAAATGGAAGAATGACAATCGCGGCTCTGGCCCTGGCCATGCTGATTATAGGCGGTGCCGGCGGCTGCTATTTCGGCGGCTTTTCTCTGCCGAAAAAGGAAGGGGCTGCTTCTTCCTACCGGATTCCTCAGGGAGCCAATAAGAAAATGGAAGATCTCCCGGCCATCCGCAACACCGCCGTGGTACAGGCCGTGAAGGAAGTGGGCCCGGCCATTGTGGGCATCACCACCAGAGTGTATGACCGGGATATGTTCAACCGCCGGGTAGAAGTGGGACAGAGCGTAGGCTCCGGTGTTCTCTTTGACAAGAAGGGATATATTGTCACCAATAACCATGTGGTATCTGGCAGCAAAGAAGTGAATGTCAGCCTTTCCAATGGGAAAACAGTGCCGGGGAAAGTGGTGGGCACAGATCCTTCCACGGACCTGGCGGTGGTTAAGATTGATGGAAGTGATGACCTGCCTGTGGCAGAGTTCGGTGATTCCGATGCCCTGCAGGTAGGGGAGACCGCCATTGCCATCGGCAATCCCCTGGGCCTTGAATTTCAGGGCACCGTTACCGTAGGCGTCATCAGTGCACTGAACAGGAGCCTTGATGACATTGACCAGCGCTTCAAGCTTATCCAGACCGATGCAGCGATTAACCCCGGCAACTCCGGCGGCGCCCTTGTTACCGCCGATGGTAAGGTGGTGGGCATTAACAGTGCTAAAATTGCCAAGGAAGGGGTAGAAGGCATGGGCTTTGCCATCCCCATCAATTCCGCCAAAGGCATTATCCAGCAGCTGATTTCCAATGGCAAAGTCACAAGGGCTTACCTTGGTGTCTATGCAGCTGATAAGGACATTGCCCAGCGCTATGGCTACAACTGGGACCATGATGGCGGCGTTCTCGTCATGAAAGTGGCCGCAAGAAGCCCCATCAGCCTCACCGACATCCGTCCCGGTGACTACATCCTTGCTATTGACGGTAAATCCTTCGATACGGTCAAGGGTATGAGAGATATCCTGGATACCCATAAACCGGGCGACCGCATCAAAGTGACCTACGAACACAATGGAAGAAAGTCCGATACGGAAGTGCTCCTGGCATCGGCACCGGAGACGGACAACTGATGAAATTCACATTTCTAACCATTGGCAAGATTAAAGAAAAATGGATGCGCCAGGGCATTGAAGAATACCTGAAGCGTCTTTCGCCTATGGCAAAGGTGGAAATCCTGTCGCCGGATGAAGAAAGGATGCCGGAAAATCCATCGCCTGCCCTGAAAGAAAAGGTTATGGAAAAGGAGGGGGACAAACTTCTGAAATATCTGAAAGATGAAGATTTCCTTATCCTTCTGGACCTGAAAGGAAAACCGGTGACCTCGGAAGGGCTGGCGGCAATCCTTCAAAAGAAAATGGTGGCCGGCACCAGCCACTTTTTCTTCATGATCGGCGGCCCCTATGGCAATGGAGAAAATATCCGGAAAAGGGCTGACCTGAAAATCTCCATCAGTGCCATGACCTTCACCCACCAGATGGCCCGCCTTATTCTGGCGGAACAGGTCTACCGTGCCATGAAAATCATACGGCATGAGCCCTATCATCTGTGAAGGTGAGCATTCGGCGGGCAATGTACTGTCATCTTAAAAATCTTTGATGGGATTAAAAAGGTAAAAAAGCTGTGAAGAAATGATTATCATTCCTTCACAGCTTTTTCTGCTATGGGCAGTACAAAAACACGGATACAAATCCGTGCCAGACAGTATTGCGGGCCTCTCAGAATCAGGCGCCAACGCTGAGCATACAG
>NZ_UPZP01000142.1 GCF_900538805.1 uncultured Dialister sp. | reverse complement strand
TCGCGTCATCCCATTCCTCGCATTGCATAAAAATTCTAGAATAAAAGCAGACAACGATTTAATCAGCGCTTCCCTAACGGGCGATGAGTTTTATAATTCCGCTTCGCGGAAAGGAAAAGCGCACAACCGGGCTTCGCCCGTGGGAAACAAATCAAAGACGCGGCCGTATGGTTTTTGCCGCCGGCAGGCAGCATTCATACTGGCCCCTGAAAGGGCGCCCCCCCTTTACCGCCGCGACGCGGCATATAATACTCCCCTCTGAACCAGCCCGGAAGGCGAAGCCGTTCCCGGGTGGAACCTGAGGCGCTGAGGGGCGAAAGCCCTGATAGCGCCTTGAACCCTTTGAACCCACTTGCTTTCGGGAATACAGCTGCCCCCGCCAATGACACGATTACTTCCACACGATGCAGGCGATGCCTGCCAGGGTAAGCGCCGCCCCTGCCAGCTGGCGAAGTTTCAGCTTTTCTTTATAGAAAAGGGCGCCGGTCGCCATGAGGGCCGCCACAATGAGGCTGTTGGTAAGGATGAAGGAGGTCTGCACCGTCCAGCCGGCCCGATAGGTATACACCATTCCCAGCTCAATGCCTACGATGGAAAAGCCAAGGCCCAGGGCCGGCGGATTCCAGGAGAAAATGGCCTTTCTCCTATTTTCCCCTTCAGGCGCCAGGAAGAAATACAACAGGAGGGAAGTGAAGGAGGCGGCCAGATAGGTCAAAACCAGGGCTGCCAGGGGATGGATGCCGTTGGAAATTTCCTTCACCCCCACCTGGTAGGAAGTGCTGCAGAATACGATAAGGCCGATGGGCCACCAGAATTTCATAGTTCACCTCACAATGCAGAACATGCCCGATGCCGCTAGAAAAATGCCCAGATACTGCACACCGCTGAGCGATTCAGCATACATGAAATGACCCACCACGAGCAGTACCACAATGGCCAGGGCCGTATACACAAGAAATCCGATATTCATGGGCCATCCCACACGATACATGAAGATGGAACCCACCTCCAGCCCCGTAATGGAGAGCCCCACCAGAAGGGCCGCCGGATGGGGCGGCCAGATTTCATTGAAAATATGCCCCTCCGGCACCAGCAGTTCAAAAAGAAGGGTACAGAGACAGGCGCTCACCAGGTATGTCATCCCCAGCGCCGCCAGAGGACTTTTGTGGGACGAGAGGCGCCTTGCGCAGATCTGGTACGTCACATCTGCAAAAACCACAAGAAATACAGGCCACCAAAGCGCAAAAAAATCGTTCATTTTTCTCCTTTCTCATCGGCAGAATACGGTATAAAAAAAGTGCTTCCTTTATTTCTCCCGGCTTCGTGCCGTACCTACGGAAATAAAGAAAACACCTGGATGATTCCAAGTCTGCTCCACCCGGTGGCGAAACAGCGTGTAATTGTATTATAGCATATGGAGGGCGGCTTCGCCGCCCTGGGTTCAGAAGGTTCAGAGGGTTCAGAGGTAAAAAAGAAGCGCGGCTTCGCCGCAGGTTGTGGCCCGCTGGCACAGGCAGGTTGTGTAGAAGGGTTACGAACAAAAGGTTCTGAAGTTTGACCGGCCTGCGGCAAGCAGGATAGCTGTTTTTCTGCCCCTTGAGCGAAGCGAACACAACCCTTCTGCACAACCTGCAGCGTCAGCCGCGTCCCTCCTTGCATTTGAGCATAACGTTTTCCCCTCTTGCCGTTGGGAATACAACCTTCTAATGTCTGCCGTCTGACAGTCTCACGTCTTCCCGCCGACCGGTATTTATCAGTATGTATCCCACTGCCTCCACGCACCGAGATCCTTCGCTCCGCTCAGGATGACAGCGTCCGGCGGAAAGCGGAAAGCGGATAGCCGACAGCAGCTTCCGCTATCCCACCAGTTCACTTCCTCTCCAGTCTCTTGAAGAATTCACTCACCGCCTGGAGTCCCCTTTCCAGCGTCTCCGCATCGTGGCCATAGCCTACGCGGAAGGAAAAGGGTTCATCGAAGCAGTCCCCCGGCACCGTGAAGGCGCCGGTTTCATAGTACATGCGATGGCAGAAAAGGGTAGAGGGCATATCCACGTCATAATAGACCAGGGCCATGGTGCCTGCCTTTGGTTTCACGAAGGATACATGCTTTTCTCCTTCCACCCACTGTTCAAGGATAGGAAGGTTATGGCGGAGGATTTTCCGGTTTCTCTCCAGTATCTTTTCCCTGTGGCGAAGAGCCAGGGCTGCCACCGATTCATCGAAAAGGCTGCAGCTCACCAGGTCATAGTCCCGGACCCGCCGAAACTGGGAGAGCGCCTCTTTATCCCTTGTGGCCAGCCAGCCCAGGCGAATCCCTGCCAGGGAGAAGGCCTTGGACATGGAGCCGGTGGCAATCCCCTTTTCATAGAGGTCCGCCACCGAAGGGCAGATATCCTCATCATGCTGGGACACGCCGGCATACACTTCGTCGCAGAAAAGATAGGCTCCCGCCTGCCTTGCAATATTCACGATTTCTTCCATCATATCCTTTGGTATCAAAGATCCCGTCGGATTGTTGGGGTTATTGAGGCAGATCATGCGCACCCCTGCTTCTGCCGCCTGTCTGAGCTCATCCAAATCCGGCATATAGCCGTTTTCCTTCTTCAGATGGAGCACCGTCACCTGGGCTCCCAGGGAGCGGGGCGCCGAATAGAACTGCTGGTAGCTGGGCGCATAGGCAATGACCCTGTCGCCGGGGCGGATGAGGGAAAAGAAAATATGCTGGTTGCCGCCGGTGGCGCCATGTTCCGTCAGGATTTCATCGGGAGAAATATGCTCATAGAGATGAGAAATTGCCTCCTTCAGACCCCGGTCGCCCCAGATGGGGCCATAGGTCTGCTCCCTTTGGAAAAAGGTTTCCATGAAACCATGCCTGTCTTCCCCGGAAAGGGTGAAAAGCTCGTCCAGGGTCAGGGGCTTTGCACAGGTATCAGTAATATTGTACCGGGCCCCTTCCTCGTACCGGTCCATCCAGTCTTCTACACCAAACTGCTCAACAATCATATCTTTCTCCCATTACATACCATACGCCTTTGATTCCTCAGTTTGCCGAACTTTCCCAGTTCTTGCACACGTCCACCCAGCCCTTGGCCCGGGACGCTTTTTCCAGTTCCTCCAGGGTCAGTTTCACGGCACTGTGGTCCGTACCGGCTGCGGGGTACACCGTGTCGAAACGCTTCAGGGACAGGTCCAGATACACCGGCACCGTTGCCGGAAGGGCAAAGGGACATACGCCGCCGGGACGGTGGCCGATATATTTTTCGCAGTCCGCCCCAGGAATCATTTTTGCCTTCTTATGGAAGGTTTCCTTGTATTTATGATTATCCACCCTGGCATCCCCTGCCACCACCACAATGAGGGGCTCATCATCCACCAGGAAGGACATGGTCTTGGCAATCCTAGCTTCTTCCATTCCCAGCGCTTCTGCAGCCAGGGCTACGGTGGCGCTGGATTCTTTCAAATCAATGCACCTATCCGAAAGTCCGAAGGGCGCAAGATAGGCTTTTACTTTTTCAAAGGACATATGGAATACTCCTTTCCCTGATTTTTCTTCATAATGATTAAATATACCACGAAGGGAACGGCCCTTTCAATAGAAAAGGGGCTGTGAAAAAATGATTGATTTCTCACTGGATAGTTAGACAATTTGGAAGCAGACGCCTTATCATAGGTCTGCAAGGAACAAATTGACACAAACACTCCCCCGCTTTATTGTCATTTCGACCGAAGCCGGTCAGCCGCTAATAGGAAAGCCTCTTATTGTGCAGGCTAGAGGCCAACTTCGGCTGACTTGGAGACTCTATGCAGAGTCTCCACAGA
>NZ_UPZP01000141.1 GCF_900538805.1 uncultured Dialister sp. | reverse complement strand
TTATCCAATGCTGCGTCATCAGTCTCCTTAAATAGCTCGCTATTCGCGTCGACTGATTCCTTGCATTGAATAAAAATGCAAGAATGAAATCCGATAACGCTTTAATCAGCGCTTCCCTAGAAAGGAGCTGGGCGGAGCCCTGAGGAACATCGATTTGTATTCTTAATGCCGGTCAATTTGCCGGGGTACATTCAGCAGGGAGATTTCTCGACTTCGTTTCATGGGCTGTATGGGGAAAGGAATTTCATATCGGCGCTTTTCTCCGCTCGAAATGACATGGGAGCGTAGAAGTCATATCAGGCCCCTCCGGCGACACCAGCGGCCGGGCTTTAAGGTGTTCGCTTTATGTGCAGGCTATGCTCAAATAAGAGCCCGGCTCAGAAGCCCTCTGCAGGGCTTCTGCCTTCCAAAGGAAGGGGAGTAAAAACTGCCGCGAAGCGGCCAACACAACCAGGAGCCTCGAAGAGGCTGCTGACCCTCTGAGCGAAAGCGAACACAACCTTTCTACACAACCTGCCGCCGCAGGCGGCCATAACCCTCGGGGCGAAGCCCCGTCCACCTTCCCTTCTGAACCCTCACGCCGACAGGCGTGTCAAAAAGCGGCCCCTTTACTCCTCCTCATTCCATGGCAGATGGATATGGGGGGATTTCAGAAAGCGGGGGAGAATGCCCTGGTCTTCTCTGGGATGGGCAGGAACGAAGACGGGGAGACGGTTGGGGAGGATTTCCAGATCCAGGGGGAATGTGGGGCCCAGGTCGCCGTCCACATTGGTGACGAGAGGTTCATTTTCCCGGATGGAGAGGTGGGCTTTCTTGAAGCTCACCACGGTGAGGAAGTCCGGCCCCATCTGCATGCCGGCCAAAAGCTTTGGCGCCGATTTCAGAGCCAGAAGCCATTCAAAATCGTGGAAGAGGCAGAGCTTGATGACGCCCTTATTTCTTTCTGCCGGTGGAATAAGGTTGTGGAAACTTCCGGCGGAGTCGGTGAGCATGGCGGCAATGAGGGGTGAGGATACTTCAATCACCGTGCCGTTATCCTCTTCGATTTTGAAATGGTAGGATTTCTGTTTCGGCACCACCTGCATGCCTTTCATGTAGTAGGCCAGGGAGCCGAAGAGGGTTTTTTCCTTGATGGAAACTTTTCCAACAGCTTCGGAAATGCTGCCGGCACCTACCACATTGATGAAGTAGCGGTCATTCACGCGGCCTACGTCGATCTTTGTTTTCACTGCCGTTTCCAGCATGTGGATGGCGCCCTGGGGTGAGCGGGGGATGTGAAGGGCCCTGGCCAGGTCATTCACCGTGCCGAAGGGGACGAAGCCAAAGGCAGAGCTGCTTTCTACGGGCACCATGCCGTTAATGACTTCGTTAATGGTACCGTCGCCGCCCATGCATACCACATCCCGCCCCGCTTCTGCTGCGGTCCTGGCAAAATCCGTGGCATCGCCTGCCTTTTCCGTGAGCTTGATGATGATATCATCAAACCGCTTGGAAAGGACAGAGTGCAAAAGGGGTATATAACGCGGCGCCCGCTCGTGGCCCGATGTGGGGTTGACGATGATGGTGCACTGTCCTTCTTTTTCCATAACTCTCACGCTCCGTGCATTGGAGACTCTGTCTCCTGAATTCTATCTATCCTATTATACCAAATGGAAACGGAAATTTGACAGGTTTATGAAAGTTTCCTATGGAGATGAAACACGATGGTGCCATGTCGGACAGGAAACTATACGCAAACAGTTTCCTGCTGTGATGAAACACGATGGTGCTATGTCGGACAGGAAACTATACGCAAACAGTTTCCTGTCGCGAAGAAACACGATGCTGCCATACCATCCCTGTCATTTCGAGCGAAGCGAAGCGGAGTCGAGAAATCTCCCCTACATTCTATCTCTTCTAGAATGAAAAAAAGAGGAGTAAAGATGACAGGTTTATGAAAGTTTCCTATGGAGATGAAACACGGTGGTGCCATGTCGGACGGGAAACTATACGCAAACAGTTTCCTGCCCCGATGAACCACCATATTGCGGCGCCGAGCAGGAAACTTATTTTCCGAAGGAAAATTTTTTAAAATCTTCTTGACAATGATGAACCTCGGGATTATACTCTATGCATAACCGAAAACCCAAAGATACAAGGAACGGGAAAAAGGAAATTTCCTTGGTTTGCAGAGAGCCGGCGGTCGGTGAAAGCCGGTAAGAAGAAAACTTCCAACACTCACCCGTGAGTATTTCAGCCGAATAAAGTAAGCGGAAACGTCCATTCACGTTACGAATAGGAACACCAAAGTATAATGTAGGGTGGTACCGCGAATATTTCGCCCCTATCTTCAAAAGAATGAAGATCAGGAGCTTTTTTATTTGGTATCACAGGGTGTTCCACTGAGCGATAAACCAGGGTGGTACCGCGTATATGCGCCCCTGTCGGAAGGAAACTTTCGACAGGGGTTTTTGATTGGGTATAAATAAAATCATTATAAATCAGGAGGAAATGAAAATGAAGAAATGGATGAAAGCAATGGCAGCAGCAATGGCAGCAGCAGCAGTGTGCGGAGCATTTGCAGGATGCGGCGGTGACAAGAAGGCCGCTTCTTCCACCGCAGCAGCCGCTGGCGGGGAGACCGTGAAGTTCGGCTTCGTCACCGCCTATACCGGCCCCGGCGCCGCTTACGGCCAGGCAGAAAAGGAAGGGGCAGAGCTGGCAGTGGAGGAAATCAACAAGGACCCGAAGACAAAGATGAAAATCGACCTGGTTACCTACGACAGCAAGCTGAGCAAGGCGGAAGCCATCAACTCCTTCAAACGCCTCATCGAACAGGATAAGGTGCTGGCTATCCAGGGACCCATGACATCCGGTGAAATGTTTGCAGCCGGCCCCATTGCCCAGCAGGCTAAGATTGCGGTCTTCGGCACCAGTACCACGGCACCGAAGATTACGGACATCGGCGATTACATTTTCAGAAACGCCATCCCCGGCAAACTGGCCATCCCCACTACCGTCAAGAAGGCCCATGATAAACTGGGCTTCAAGAAGGTAGCTGTCATGTATTCCAACAACAATGACCAGATGGTTGGGGAAAATGAAATTTACCAGCAGACCTTCAAGGATATGGGTATCGACGTGGTAGCTACAGAAACCTTCGCCGACAAGGACACCGATTTCTCCGCCCAGCTCACCAAGATTCAGGCAGCCAACCCCGATGTCATCTGCATTGCAGGCTTCTATCAGGAAGGCGCCCTCATTGTTAAGAAGGCCAGAGAAATGGGAATGAACCAGCCTATCATCGGCAACAACGGTTTCAACAGCCCCCAGTACATCAAACAGGCCGGCGCCGCTGCTGACGGCACCCTGGTGGCAACCCCCTGGAATCCGGATAGAAACAGCGAAAAAGCCCAGAACTTCCGTAAAGCCTTCGTAGCCAAGTACGGACACGAACCGGACCAGTTCGCAGCCCAGACCTACGATGCCTTCTACATTATGCATGAAGCCGCTGAAAAATCCGGCTCCACCACGGACAGAAAGAAATTCCGTGATGCACTGGCCCAGATTAAGAACTTCGAAGGCGCTACCGGTAAATTTGAATTTGATGAAAACAGGGATCCGAAGATGGACCTGGACGTACTCCAGGTGAAAGATGGAAAATGGGTTCCTTTCGCTTAATAGGTTGAAATCCTAAATTGAAGCATGGAAGCATGGTATGGCAGCATAGAAGCATGGAAAAGCAGCATGGAAGTATGGATATAAGGAAATAGAGGAGCATGGGAGAAAGAAGAAGAGGAGCATGGGAAATAAAAAGGCGGAGCCTGGGGCTTCGCCTTTTTACGTGGGAAATACTGCGGCCACAGCCGCCACCACAACCCTCAGGCTGTGCACATTCTGCAGAGAATGTGCAAGTCAGTCGAAGTTGGCCCATAGCCTGCCCATAAAAGGGCCTTCCTTTT
>NZ_UPZP01000140.1 GCF_900538805.1 uncultured Dialister sp. | reverse complement strand
CGGGGGCTTCAGCCGGTGGGGGAAGTTTTAGCGACTCTTTCCCTTGAGATGCTTATGAGTTCCAAAGCCCAACGGCGCTAAGAGTTCCCCCTTCGGGGGAAAGGTGGTGCGTCAGCACCAAAAGGGGTGCATTTCCCCCACCCGCCAGAGCGGTTGGCATGTTTTCCATCGGGCAAAGCCCGGTTTGAAGGGTTTATAATACTGGCGGCGCAGCCGCCCACCTCAACCCTCACGGCCTGAAAGGCCGTGTCAAACTTAAGCACCCTCGGGGCGAAAGCCCCGTCAAACCTAAGAACCCTCACGCCCGACAGGGCGTGTCCAAGCGGGCGTCATTTCAAAAGCCCGTTGATATCATTGCACATGGCGAAGAGGAAGAGGCCCAGAAGGATGGTGACTCCCACGGTCTGGATGTAGTAGAGGGCTTTTTCGGGAAGTTCTCTTCCGCTTACGCCTTCGATTAAGGTGAGAATGAGGACGCCGCCGTCCAAGAGGGGTATGGGGAGGAGGTTCAAGAAGCCCAGGTTGAGGCTCAAGAGGGCGATGAAGAGGAGGAGGGAGAGGAAGCCGGTGTCGGCTACCTGGGCGCTCATGCGGGCCACGCCGATGGGGCCTGCCACGTCCGCTTCATGGCCGGTTATCATGTCTGCCAGGCCGGTGACCATCATCTTAAGAAGGAAGACGCAGCGCTCGCCGCCCATGAGGAATGCCTCCCCCACTCCTACCTGATGGTGTTCGAGGTAGGGAGAAATGCCGATGATGGGGCGGCCGCCTTCGCCGTCGGTCATCATGATGGTGAGTGTCTTTTCTTCGCCTTCATGGCTCACTTTGACCGGGACGATGCGGGTGTCCAGATCCTTTGTGATTTTCCCGATATCCGTCCAGGTATTGACTTCTTTTCCTGCCACGGAAAGGATTTTGTCCCCCGCCTCTATCCCCTGTTTTTCGGCGGATGTGCCGGCAAGGACGCCGCCAACCACGGGGAGGTTCGGGAAGGTCTGGTAGCCGGCGTAGAGGAAGGCGCCGACGAAGATGAAGAAGGCCAGGAGCACGTTGGAAATGGAGCCCGCTGCGATGACGAGGAGTCTTGCCCACATGGGGCGGTTCACGAAGGCCCGGGGGTCGTCGGTTTTATCGCTGCTGTCCATGCCGGCGATGCGGTTGAAGCCGCCCAAGGGGATGGCCCTCAAAGAATAGAGGGTTTCCCCTTTCTTCAGGCCCCCCAGTTTGGGTCCGAAGCCTACGGCGAATTCATCCACCCGCATGCCGGTGAGTTTGGCGGTAATGAAGTGGCCGCCTTCGTGGATGAGGACAATCACCGCAAAGACGAAGATGGGAGCGAGGATATTGACTAACATAGAGCCATCCTTTCGATTTCCTGTCCCGCCAGCTGTCTGGCCTCCCTGTCCGCTTCCATAATGTCTTCGTAGGAGCGGATTTCATGGGAAATGAAACGGGAAAGGGTCTTTTCCACTACGTCATAGATGGAGAGGAAGGAAATCCTGCCGGCGATGAAGGCGCGGATGGCTTCTTCGTTGGCCGCGTTGAAGGCGGTGCCGGCGGTGCCTCCCCTCTTCCCCGCTTCGTAGGCCATTTTCAGGGAACGGAAGACTTCCAGGTCCGGTTTTTCGATGATGATAGACGCAATGTCTCTCCAGTTCACGTACTCATGGGACGGCGAAGGAAGTCTTTCCGGATAGGTGAGGGCAAACTGGATGGGAAGGCGCATGTCCGGATTGCCGATCTGCGCTATAATGGAGCCGTCGTCGTATTCCACCATGGAATGGATGAGGCTCTGGGGCTGGACGATCACTTCGATGTCGTCGTAGTCCACGCCGAAAAGCCAGTGGGCTTCGATGACTTCCAGTCCCTTGTTGAACATGGTGGCGGAGTCCAGGGTCACCTTCATGCCCATGTTCCATGTGGGATGTTTCATGGCGTCCGCCACGGTCACATGCTGCAGCTCTTCCCTTGTTTTTCCCCGGAAGGGACCGCCGGAGGCGGTGAGAAGGAGCTTATGGATATGCTTTCTGTCCTGTCCCAGCATGCACTGGAAAATGGCGCTGTGTTCGCTGTCCACGGGACGGATGAGGACGTGGTGCTTTTTTGCTTCTTCCAGCACCAGACTGCCGCCGGCCACAAGAGTTTCCTTATTGGCCAGGGCCAGTTCCTTTTCCGAGCCAATGGCGGCAAGGGTCGGTTTCAATCCTGCAATGCCCACCACCGCCACCAGCACCAGATCCACGTCGTCACGGAGAGCGGCTTTCGTGAGCCCCTCTTCGCCGATAATGATTTCCGCCTTTCCCTTGTAGAGACTTTGAAATTTCTTTCCCGCCTCTTCGTCGCTTATAACAATGGCGGCAGGCTGAAATTCCTCTGCCTGCTGAAGGAGCTTTTCCACGCTTTTGTTGGCGCAGAGCACCTGGGCATGGAAAAGGTCCGGATGGCAGCGGATGACGTCCAGTGTCTGGGTACCGATGGAACCGGTGGAACCTAAAACTGCAATTTCCTTCATAGAAACTCCTTTCACCTAAGCAGGGCCAGCACCGCCGCCAGGGACGGCGCCACAAAGAGAAGGCTGTCGAAACGGTCCATCATGCCGCCGTGGCCGGGCAGAATATTTCCGGAATCCTTAATGTCGCAGGCCCGCTTGATGTAGGACTCGAAAAGGTCCCCCACCGGCGCCATGACCGCCGCCATGACGGAGAGGAAAAAGGCATGGGTCATGTCGTACTTAAAGCCGAAGGCCAGGGCCAGACCCAGCACCACGCAGCCCAGGGCGCCGCCGATAAGGCCTTCCACCGTCTTGTTCGGGCTGATATGGGGCGCCATTTTATGCTTTCCAAGGCTCCTGCCTGCCAGATAGGCAAAGGAATCGCTGGCCCAGGTGCACACCAGGGCAAAGAGGATGAGGAAAATCCCGGGATCCCCGTTCACCGCCCCCGCCGGCAGCAGCTCCCGGCTTCCCCGGAGAAGGACCAGGGTGCCAAAGCCCATGCCGAAGTAAAGGCTTCCAAATGACGTGTACACCAGGTTCGTCATTTCCTCTTTCTTAATGGAGAGAATAAGGAAAAGGAGAAGGCAGAAGGAAAGGAAAATCACCGCCGTGAAGACCTTCACCGAATAAAAACCGGCCGAAAGCACCACCGCCCCTATGGCAATGGCCGCGGGAACGCGATAAATGCGGATGGAAAGCTGCCGCAGCATGCGGTCATACTCCGCAAGGGCGATGAGGGAAACAAGAAATACGGCGCCCGTCAAAAACCAGCCGCCCAGCCATACCAGGCAGAGCACCGCAATGATGCCCACAATGGCCGTAATCACACGAACTTTCATGGTACCTCCCTAGTGATCCTTTTCCGTGAGGCCGCCGAACCGGCGGTCCCTTCCGGTATACCAGTCCACAGCCTTTTGGAGCTCCTCCACCGTGAAATCCGGCCAAAGCACGGGGGTGAAATAGAGCTCGCTGTAGGAAGCCTGCCAGAGAAGGAAATTGGACGTACGGTATTCCCCGCCGGTCCGGATGAGAAGGTCCACATCCATAGCGTCGGAAGGATAAAGATGGGAAGTCACCGTTTCCTCGGTAATGGAAGAAGGATCCATCTCCCCCGCCTTCACCTTCTCTGCGATTTCCTTCACAGCATGGACGATTTCCATGCGGCCGCCGTAATTGATGGCCACATTCAGCACCATGCCGTCATTAGCGGCAGTGTCCCGCTCACAGTCTTCAATGCCCTTTCGGAGCCCTTCGGAAAGGACCGACGTGTCGCCCACGATGTGGACCTGCACATTGTCCTCCACCAGCTCCTTCAGCTGGGAAATCAGATAATTTTTAAAAAGCTTCATCAGGAAGCGCACTTCCAGAGACGGCCTTTTCCAGTTCTCCGTAGAGAAAGCGTAGAGAGTGAGCACCTTGATGCCCATATGGCCGGCGGCCCGCACAATGGTCTTCACATTGGCGGCGCCCACCTGGTGCCCATAGGTCCTCTCCCGGCCTCTCTCCCTGGCCCACCGGCCGTTGCCGTCCAGGATGATGGCCACATGTTCAGGAAAAGCCTTTTTATCAGACATACATATTCCTCGTTTCAGGATACAACAAGATAGTGAAGAACCGCCGATTGATGAAATCAACCGGCGGGTGACGCGCCCAGGGACCGCGAAGCGGCCCGGGTTCAGAAGGTTCAAAAGGTTCAGAGGGTTCAGAGGGGAAGGTATCGCCTTCGGCGATGAG
>NZ_UPZP01000139.1 GCF_900538805.1 uncultured Dialister sp. | reverse complement strand
AGGTTCAAAAGGTTCAGAGGGTTCAGAGGGGAAGGTATCGCCTTCGGCGATGAGTATATAGTCAGCGTTACGGGATTTACGCTTGTGTCTCCAGTGCTGCATGACGAAGAGCCAGAGCCCCCTTCCACAGGAAGGGGGTGGCGCCGTAGGCGACGGAGGATAGGGGCGTCAGTTCTTGGGAAAAAATTCGGACCTATCCTCAGGGCTTCGCCCAGCTCCTTCCTGAGGAAGGAGCCTGACGTTACGGGATTGCCTTCCCGCCCCCATCGTCATTCTGAGCGTCAGCGAAGAATCTCGGTACTCGAAGCATATGATACAAATGCTATTAAATACCGGTCGGCGGGAAGGCCGCTCTATGCTTTTCCTTGGCTTCATATGCGATGAATAGCATTCCGCTGATTGGCTCACTGCGTTCGCCACCCCCTATCCCGCTTCGCGGGACTTCCCCCTATTCAGGGGGCAGAATAAACCGCTCTACGCTTATCTTTGGTATCATGTAGCACACCGCTGAGTGCCCACCTTGCCCCCGGCTCTGCCGGGGGCAAGGTGGTGGCGCAGCCACCAAAGGGGGTGCGCTTTTCCCCGCCCGCAGGGCGGTTTGCCTGTTTTCCCACGGGCGAAGCCCGGTTGTAAAGGTTTTTTTATACTGGCGCCGCAGGCGCCTACCACAACCCTCACGGCCGAAGGCCGTGTCAAACTTAAGCCCCTTTAGAACCTTCGGCCCGAAGGGCCGTCACCCTGGACTGCTCTGCAGCCCCAATCACACAGACATGATTTCCTTAATCTTCCTGTCGGTGACAGCTTCCACTTCTTTGATTTTCTTATCGGTGAGTTTCTGGATTTTGTCTTCGGTGTCTTTAATGACGTCCTTGGACACGTCGCTGTTCTTTTCTTCTTTCTTGAGGAACACGTTGCCGTCGCGGCGGATGTTGCGGACTGCCACTTTGGCTTCTTCGGACTTCTTGTTTACCACTTTCACCAGTTCCTTGCGCCGTTCTTCGGTGAGCTGGGGAATGGCCATGCGGATGAGGTTGCCGTCGTTCATAGGAACGAGGCCCAGGTCGGACTGGAGGATGGCTTTTTCGATTTCCTTCAGAAGGGTCTTATCCCAGGGCTGGACCACCAGCATTCTGGCTTCCGGCACGGATACGGTGGCCACCTGGGTCACCGGGGTGCGGCTGCCGTAGTATTCAACGAATACACGGTCCAGGAGGCTGGCGTTGGCCTGGCCGGTGCGAATGGAGGTGAATTCGTTTTTCAAAGCGGTAATGGATTTGTCCATTTTTTCAGATAAGGTTTTCAGTTCGTCTTCGTACATAATTATTTCCTTTCAATGAGGGTGCCCAGGGTTTCTCCTTTGCACGCTTTCACAATATTTCCGGGAACGTCGATATTAAATACAACGATGGGGATATTATTGTTCATGCACAGCGTAATGGCGGTGTTGTCCATGACGGCCAGCTGTTTCTGCAGCACATCGTTATAGGTGAGGTGGGTAAACATTTTGGCTTCCGGATGGTACTTGGGATCTGCATCGTACACGCCGTCGGTCTGTTTCTTGGCCATGAGCATGACGTCCGCTTCGATTTCCGCGCTGCGGAGGGCCGCCGTGGTATCGGTGGTGAAATAGGGATTGCCGGTGCCGGCGCCGAAGATGACCACCCTTCCCTTTTCCAGGTGGCGGATAGCCCGGCGGCGGATGTAGGGTTCTGCAATCTGGCGCATTTCAATGGCGGTCTGCACGCGGGTGGATACGCCCAGTTTTTCCAGTGCGTCCTGCAGGGCTACGGAGTTGATGACCGTAGCCAGCATGCCCATGTAGTCGGCGGATGCGCGGTCCATGCCGCCCTGGCTGCCTTTGAGTCCTCTCCAGATGTTGCCGCCGCCTACGACGACGGCGATTTCCACGCCGGATTCAGCGGCTTCCTTGATTTCCCGCGCCAGACGGTAAACCACTTCGGGATCAATGCCGAAGCCCTTGTCATTGGCCAGGGCTTCGCCGGATAATTTCAGCATAACTCTTTTATAATGTTTCGTTTCAGCTTCCATGGTACACCCCCAGAAACAACATAACAGTTCCTTATCTATTATATAGTAATTTTCTCCCATTTACAAAATAAGAGAACACTAAAAAGTGTCCTCTTATAATTGTTGGATTACTGATTCAGCTGTTTTGCAACTTCTGCTGCCAGATCGTCCTGTTTCTTTTCAATGCCTTCACCCAGCTGGAAACGGGCAAAACGGAGAACATCCGCATTCTTGGACTTCAGAAGTTTGGCAATGGTGAGATCGCCGTCTTTAATGAATTCCTGGTCTACCAGGCATACTTCCTTGTAGTACTTGTTGATTCTGCCAAGAACCATCTTTTCGATAATCTTTTCCGGCTTGCCTTCGTTTCTTGCTTCCACAGCAAGAACTTCTTTTTCATGTTCGATTTCAGCCTGCGGAACTTCGGTGCGGTTGAGGTAGGACGGGTTGGCTGCAGCTACCTGCATGGCAATGTCCTTGCCCAGTTCGTCGTCTCCGCCTTTCACTTCCACGAGAACGCCGATCTTGCCGCCGCCGTGGATGTAGCTGTAAACCTTGCCTTCAGCGCTTTCATAACGTACGAAACGGCGTACGGAAATGTTTTCGCCGATTTTGGCAACAGCTTCGGTTACGGTGTCTTTTACGGATTTGCCGTTCATGTCGGATGCCAGGAGGGCTTCCACATCGGCAGGATTAACAGCCAGAATCTGCTTGGCAATGGATGCGGCCAGTGCTTTGAAGTCGTCGTTGCTTCCTACGAAATCGGTTTCGCAGTTGACTTCAACGATGGTACCGGTTTTGCCATCTTCGGAGATAGCGGAAACTACAGCACCTTCAGCAGCTACGCGGCTTGCCTTCTTCGCAGCCTGGGACAGGCCCTTTTCGCGGAGAATATCGACAGCCTTTTCCATGTCGCCATCAGCTTCAACCAGTGCTTTCTTGCAGTCCATCATGCCTGCACCGGTTTTAGTACGCAGATCTTTTACCATACTAGCTGTGATTTTCATCTTATGACCTCCATCATAAAATTCAAGGTGTTTGTCTAAGTTACGGGCAGAGCCCCGGGGCTTTAAGGAAGCCCCTATCCTGTAAATTATTCCTTGTCTGCAGCGGTTTCTTCAGCAGCTTCTTCAGCGGGAGCTTCAGCAGCTTCGCCTGCTTCTTCAGCGGCAGCAGCTTCTTCTTCCTGCTGGCCCTGGCGGCCTTCGAGAACGGCATCAGCCATTTTGCTGGTGAGCAGTCTTACAGCGCGGATAGCGTCATCGTTGGCAGGAATCGGGAAATCGATGACATCGGGATCGCAGTTGGTATCAACGGTAGCCACAACGGGAATGTGGAGCTTGTGAGCTTCAGCAACAGCGATTTCTTCCTTCTTGGAATCGATGATGAAAATAGCTCCCGGCAGTCTCTTCATGTCTTTGATACCGCCCAGGTTCTTTTCCAGCTTTTCCAGTTCTCTCTTCATGAGGATAACTTCCTTCTTCGGATACTGGTCGGTGGTGCCTTCTTCAAACATCTTTTCCAGTTCTTTCAGACGGTTGATACGGGTCTGGATGGTGCGGAAATTGGTGAGCATGCCGCCCAGCCAGCGTTCGTTCACGTAGAACTGGTTGCAGCGGGTAGCTTCTTCCTTCACGGAATTCTGGGCCTGCTTCTTGGTGCCTACAAAGAGAATCGGTTCGCCCTTAGCTGCCACATCACGGATGAAAGCATAAGCTTCTTCCACCTTCTTCACGGTCTTCTGCAGATCGATGATGTAGATACCGTTGCGTTCGGTGAAAATGAACCGAGCCATCTTCGGGTTCCAGCGACGGGTCTGATGACCGAAATGAACGCCTGCTTCTAACAACTGTTTCATGGATACAACTGACATAATAAAAACCTCCTGTTAATAACCTCTGCCCGCTTCTTCTTCCATAACCACCCTGTCAGAGGGCACAGATATGAAATCCACGGACATGTGTACTTGTACTCAAGCTTTTTTATTTTATCAAAAAGAAATGGGAGATGCAAGGGGTAAATTTGACACGCCCTGCGGGCGTGAGGGTTGACGGCCCGAAGGGCCGAAGGTTGTGTAGAAGGGTTATGTAAAAGGGTTGTGTAGAAGGTTCAAAGGATTCAAAGGGTTCAGAGGGGGTGGTATCGCCTTCGGCGATGAGTTTTATATGCTGTGGAGGTCCTGCATAGGACCTCCAAGTCAGCCAAAGTTGGCCCTTAGCCTGCCCATAAAAGGGCCTTCCT
>NZ_UPZP01000138.1 GCF_900538805.1 uncultured Dialister sp. | reverse complement strand
CTGTGCGTATCCCGCATGGGATACGCAAGTCAGCCGAAGTTGGCCTCTAGCCTGCCCAATAAGAGGCCTTCCTTTTATTCGGCTGACCGATTGGGGAGGTGGGCGCCTTGCGGCGCCAATATAAATGCCGCCTGACGGCGCCAGCCACCAAAGGGGGGAAAGCGGCCGAAGGCCGCTAATCATCGCCATGCTATTCCTGCTGATGAATCCAAAGGCATCCAGCCGGAACCAGCCGGCAGCAGGAAGCTGGAAGCCGATTGCCTTCACCTTTACCCCCAGCGGCTCCTTCCTGCCCACTGGGTTTCCTTAGTGGACTAGTGCTCTAGTGAGCTAGTTGGAATCATCATCTACATGTTCCGTGATTCTTCGCCTAGGGATCAGTATTCTGACGATGAGGACGGGAAGGAATGTACGTAACGTCTTCTGTCGTCTGCTTTCTGACTTCTATCATTTATTTCACGCCCGTATCCTCCGCTCTTCGGCTAGCAGCACTGTAGACACAAAAGTTAATCCCGTAGCGCTAACTTCATAAGCATCGCCCGCAGGGCGATACCACAACCCTCGGCCCCAAGGGCCGTCGCCCCTTTCTACACAACCCGCCGCTGCAGGCGGCTATAACCTCCAGCCCCGCAGGGGCTGGCCACCTTCCCCTCTGAACCTTCTGAATCCTCTGAACCCGAGCCGCAGTGCGGCTCCAATGGCGCCACCACAACCTTCGGGCCAAAGGCCCGTTAAACCTAAGAACCCTCCGGCCTGAAGGGCCGGTCAATCTTAAGAACCTTTCCTCTCTGAATCCTCTGATCTTTACCCCTCTGCCATCTGCTTAAGCCCTTTCCTATTTGCAATATGGATTTTCTTTCCTTTCCGGCTGATGAGGTTTGTTTCTTCCAGCAGGTGGAGTTTACGGGAGAGGGTTTCGGGGGTGGTGCCCAGGTAGGCGGAGAGGTCTTTCATTTTCATGGGGATTTCCAGGTCCGCCGCGCTGCTGCTTAGGAGGGAGAGGCTCAGGAGGTAGGCGGAAAGTCTGGTTTCTACTCTTTCCATCATGAGGAAGCGGGTCTGGTTTTCTGTGTCCGCCATGCGCTGGGCGTTGATTTCCAGAAGTTTCAGGGCCAGCTTTGGGGTTTTCTCAAGGAGGGCGGTGAAGTCGCTTTTCCGGAGGAGGCAGGCGTCGGTGGCTTCCAAAGTGTCGATGAAGAGGTCCTGGGCCCTGGCGCCCAGGAGGGCGTTGGCGCCTTCGTAGCTGCCGGGGGTGAGGAGGCGGAGGAGCTGTTCCCTCCCGTTTCCTGCAATCATGTAGACTTTCATGGAGCCCGATGCCACGATGATGAGGAGGGGGTCGTCTCCCGGCTGCCAGACGGTTTCGCCTTTGCTGAAGTGGCGGTGAATGACGAGGCTTTCGATTTTGTCCTGTTCCTCTTCGGAAAGGTGGTTGAAAAGGGGGACGATGGATGTGCAGTGATGTTCTTTCATGGGATATCCTTTCTTATTTCTTTTTTTCTATTATACATGAAAAAAAGAAATATTTACATTTCTTGATATGTATCAATGTTTTAGATGCCCCGTTTCTTTATACTATTTACAGATAAAGAAATCCGAGCTTACAGAGCTTCAGTGAAACAGGAAAGGATGATTCCAATGATGGACACAATTCAGGAAAACGAAATTTTCAATCTGGCAGACAAGGTGGATTACAGAGAAGGCACTTTCCATCCGCAGGCGGCCCTCCGCAACGACAAGGCAGAGCTTTTCCTTATGGCGGTGGATGCGGGGGTGCTGATTCCGGACCATAAAGCGCCGGCGGACCTTATTTTCCAGGCCCTGGAAGGGGAAGCAGTGATTCAGATTAACGGCGTTGACCATCCGGTGAAGAAGGGAGATTTCCTTTACATGAATAAGGGTACACTTCATCACCTGCAGGCAGTATCAAAGTTCAAGTTCTCCATGGTGCGTCTTTATAAATAATTTTCAAACTTCATCAATCGGTACACATATAAACAGGAAAGGATGATTCCAATGATTAACACAATTCAGGAAAACGAAATTTTCAATCTGGCAGATAAGGTGGATTACCGGGACGGTGCTTTTCATCCGCTGGTGATTGACAGCAATGACAAGGCGGAGCATGTGCTCATGGCGGTGGATAAGGGCGTGCTGATTCCGGAGCACAAAGCGCCGTCGGATCTCATTTTCCAGGCCCTGGAAGGGGAAGCGGTGCTTCATGTGGGAGGAAAAGATCTCAACGTGAAGAAGGGAGATTTCCTCTATCTGAAGGAGGGCACCCTTCATCATCTGCAGGCGGTGACCCGGTTCAAGTTCTCCATGGTACGGATTTACTGATAGATTTCTTATGAAAGGAAGTTGGTGAAGATGACAGCGATAAAAGGTCTGGCAAGGAAGGCGGCCCTTGGGCTGGCGGTGGGTATGCTGCTGCTGGCGCCAGTGGCGGCGGAGGCCCACTGTGATACCATGGACGGGCCGACGGTGAAGGATGCCCTGAAGGCCATGGAAACGGATAATGTGAATTATGCGCTGAAATGGGTGCAGCCCCGGTATGAGGGGGAGGTGACCCGGGCATTTAATCTGAGCATGAAGGTGAAGGATATCAATGCAGATACCAGAAATCTGGCGGAGCAGTATTTCTTTGAAATCCTCCTCCGGGACCACCGGGCCGGAGAGGGGGCGCCCTTTGAAGGGGTGAAGCCCCATGGAACGCCAATTGATGAGAGGGTGAAGGCGGCGGACAGGAGCATTGAAGAAGGAAATCTGAAGCCCCTGGAGCATTTGGTGGATAGGGATAAGCAGCCGGAGCTGGAGCGCCGCTTCCAGCGGGTCATGACCCTCAGGGATTTCGACGTAAATGACCTTGAGGCGGGCCGGGAATACATTGAGGCCTATGTGCAGTTCTTTAAATTTGCAGAGGGAGAGGAGGACGAACATCACGGAGTACATGGCCATGGCGGCCATGAAGCCCTGCATGGACAGGAATAATAAAAAAGCACTAGAAAAGCACTAGTCTGATGACTGGTGCTTTTTTGCTGTGTGCGATACTTGAGGCGGTGGGCTTTTGAGGAGGAATCGGCGCTTGGATGTATTCCCGAAGGTTGACGCGGCTTCGCCGCGAGGGTTGATGGCGCCGCCGGGCCTTCGGCCCTGGGCGCCAAGGGTTCAGTCCGGGATCGGCTCCGCCTTCCGGACTGGTTGAGGGCCTGCCCAGGGTAGTTATATAGTACCGCTCTGTGCGTATCCCGCATGGGATACGCAAGTCAGCCGAAGTTGGCCTCTAGCCTGCCCAATAAGAGGCCTTCCTTTTAGTCGGCTGACCGATTGGGGAGGTGGGCGCCTTGCGGCGCCAATATAAATGCCGCCTGTCGGCGGCAAAAACCTTTACAACCGGGCTTCGCCCGTGGGAAACAGGCAAACCGCCCTGCGGGCGATGGAAATGCACCCCTATTCCCGCTGCGCGGGACTTCCCCCGGAGGGGGAAGTTTGCTCTACGCTTTACTTTAGAGCCATGTAGCAAAATGTTGAGCATCCATAGTGCCCCCGCTTTTGCGGGGTGGCAAGCGAACTTGGTTCGTAGGGGAGCGATAGCGACCTGAGAACCAAGTGAGACGCTTTCCCGTGGAGAAAGGTGGTGCCGAAGGCACCAAAGGGGGAAAAGCCGCCGTAAGGCGGCTAATCACTGTAATGTATGTCCTGCTGATGAATCTCAAGACATCAAGCCGGACTCAGCCGGAAGCCTGCAGCCTGCAGCCGGAAGCTGATTGCCTTTGCCTCTACATCTTGCGGCTCCCTCCCGCCGACGGGTATTTAGCAGCAAATGTGTCAACATCTACATGTACCGGCGATTCTTCACTTCGTTAAGAATGACAGTGGGGGCGGGAAGGAAAGCACGTAACGCAGGCTCCTTCCTCAGGTGGCAATCCTGCATAGGATTGCCAAGTTGGGCAAAGTTGGCCCTGCGTAGAGCAGCAATGGAGCAACATTGTAATTCTTAACCTCGTACACCCTTTGCCGCTTCGCGGCGTTCCCCTCAAGGGGAAACGAGAAATTTGGAATCGCCTTCCTATGAATTGCCGACCGGAATGGAGCTGGGCGAAGCCCTGAGGAACACCGAATCTTTTTAGCGAAAGACCTGACGCCCCGATCCTCCGTCGCCTACGGCGACACCTGCTGGCCGGGCTTTGAGGTGTTCGCTTTGTGTGCAGGCTATGCTCACATAATAGCCCGGGTCTGTCAAGTCCTTTGTGTAAATTTTTCTGCTAAATTAAAATTCTTCTAATCAAATGGACTCCAGGTCACTTG
>NZ_UPZP01000137.1 GCF_900538805.1 uncultured Dialister sp. | reverse complement strand
TTAAGGTTACCCTTTTTTAAGAAAAAACAATAAATTTCTTCAAAAAAAAGACTTGACATATGACCAGAATACTGAGCGAAGCGAAGAATCTCGGTGCGTGTCGTAAGTGACACCAACAGCAGCACCTGCCACCAGCGGACAGCAGACAGCTGACAGCCGATAGCGGGCTATCCCACTTTCCCACTATCCCACTGTCCCGCTGTCCAACTATCTCACCTATCCCCATAGTCACGGGCCGCTGGAAAATGATATAATATTTCTAAAACCATGCATTGATTGAAGAAAGGTGAAGATATATGAAAATGAAGAAGTGGCTGGCGGCTTCCTTGACCGCCCTGGCAGTAACGGCAGGCAGTATGGCGGTTTCCGCAGATTCCCTGACCCTGTCCGGCGGGGAAGTGATGGACATGGGGTCCTCCGTTTCCGTGTATCCCGGAGAGAGGTCCTTCTTTGGAAGCCAGCTTCATGACTGGCTCATGGAACCGGATGCTGCCAAGACGGTGGAGAAAGCACTGGAAGGGGCTGCTGTTTTCCCGAAGGATAAGGACTATTCCAAAGAATTTTCAGAAATGGCTGTTTCCATCCTCCGCACAGGAAAGGTGTACCAGCTGCGGGCTGCTGCAGATGATACCTTTTACCAGGGCATGATGGTTTCCCTGTCCGTTTCCGACAGCGACATGTTAAAGCTTGCCATGTACGGCCACACAGCCCTTTCCGATAAGGAAAAGCCGGAAACCGAGACGGCTGCGGTAAAGGATGTTTCCGCTGTGAAGGAAACGGCTCCTGCCAAAGATAGGGCTAAAGAGGATTCCCTGGATAGGGCGCTTTCCCTTTTCCGCGGAGCAGTGAAGGTGGAGGACCATTCCTCCTGGGAAGACAGGAAATCGGAAAAGGGACTTTCCTACCGTACCGCTGATGCCCGTCTGGTGCTCAATAAGAACGGTTTCATGATTCCCCTCTATGTGAAAGGAGTCATTACCAGGGACGAAGGGAAGACGGTGTATACAGTGTTTGCGGCAGACCAGGCATCGGGCCGGTATTTCCAGCCCCTTCTGGATAAGGCATTGAAGGAAGCGAAGAAATGAGAATCAGGAAAACCGCAGTCCTCCTTGCCTTTTCTCTTATGATGGCGGGAGGCTTTGCAGGGGCACAGGACCTTTCCCGTGCTGATGGAAATGGCACTCAAGGAGAGATGAGTGCTCTGGCCCCGGTGTTCCCGGGAGTGGGGCCGGTGATGGGCGGCAGCACGGCGCCTCTGGCCGATACCATCCAGAAGGCGGGGGCTGTGCCGGTGTCTGAAATGGGCGATTCATTCCTGAGCCATGTATCCCTGCCAAAGCATATGCAGTATGAACCCTTGGCGAAGGGAGACTCCGTCTTTGCCCGCCACATGGGCACTGTGACGGTGGAGGGAAAGAAATATACCGCCGGCGCTCTGGCCATAGGTGCCACTTTCAAAGGTAAGGCTTCGGACGATTACTTCGGCGGCATGTTTCTTCCTGAAGGACATACCAGGGAGTCCGGCGCCCGCATGCTTGCTTTTAATGTGGGCCTCCTGAAGCTGGAGAGCGCGATGAATGAAGTGTTCCTCCATGCGGTGGACGAGGTGAGGAGAGATACGGGAGAAAGGCTTCCCTACGATTTCCTCACGGTGGATATGGTCCATGTGGAACAGCTCCATACCTTAAAGGGAAGCCCCAAGACCTACAGCTTTTCCATCCGCCCCGTATTCTCCGCCGACGGCTGGATGGTGCCCCTTTTCATTCGGGGCTTTGCGTCTAAAGTGGACGGCAGCTATCGCTTCCTTTTCCTGGCAGCGGCGGACAGCGAAAGGGATATCGTCGAAAGGGCGGGTTTGGAACTCCTTCATCGGCCTCTGATGGAAGATATAAAAAAATAATAGAAAAGACCTTCTTGTCATAGAGGAAGGTCTTTTTTTACCATGAATTTTGCGAAATGATATAATGAATCCAGCCATTCTAAAATCATCTACAGGAGGCATGACTATGATTCTTTCTATTTTTCTGCTTGTGATTTTATTCCTTTTCCTTTCAAGGACTTCTGCTTCGGCAGAAGAAAAGCCTTCCGTACATCTTCTCGCCACCGGCGGCACCATTGCAGGGAAGGCTTCTTCCGAAACCGCCACCACCGGCTACGAAGCCGGCGCCCTGGGAGTGGAGGATCTCCTTTCCGCCCTGCCGGAGGTGAATGACTATGCCCAGGTGACGGGAAAAGAAATCTGTGGAATTGACAGCAAAGATATGACCGACGCCATCTGGCTTACCCTTTCAGAAAGGGTGAATGCACTGGCCGGTGAAAAGGATGGGCTTGTCGTCATCCATGGCACCGATACCATGGAAGAAACGGCCTATTTTCTCCAGCTCACGGTGAACCCCTCCATCCCCCTGGTGCTTACCGGCGCCATGCGCCCTGCCACCGCTGTCAGCGCCGACGGCCCTATGAATCTTCTGAATGCCGTCCGCCTGGCGGCGCATCCTTCCGCTAAGGGCAAGGGGGTGCTGGTCATGATGAATGACACCATCTTTGGCGCCAGAAACGTGACAAAGGGAAATACCCTCTCCCTTGATACCTTCCGCTCTCCCGACGGCCCTTTAGGCTATATGAATGACGGCATTCCCTGCTGGTGCGCCCTGCCGGTGCGTGTGCCCAAAGAAAAGGCACCCTTTGACGTGAAGGGGCTTACCGCTCTTCCTAAAGTCTACATCGTCTACGGCCACGCCGGCGCCGACGGCGCTATGGTGAAAGCCGCTGTTTCCATGGGCGCAGAAGGCATCGTCTATGCAGGTACCGGAAACGGCAGCGTCCATAGGGAAGATGAAAAAGCACTGGCAGAGGCGGCAGCAAAGGGCATTCCCGTGGTGAGAAGTTCCCATGCCGGAAGCGGCTCCGTCATTTCCGCCGAACCGTCCTACGAGAAGGAAGGATTCATTCAAGGCGGCTCCCTTTCTCCCCAGAAGGCCCGCATCCTTCTCTCCCTGGCATTGACAAGAACAAAGGACTTCGGGGACATAGGGGAGATGTTTGGGAAGTATTAAGAGTAGTGAGCTGGTGGGCTGGTGGAACAGTGGGATGGTTTCTAGTTTCTTGTTTCTTGTGCGGCATTGATAGAATCCGCTGTCCGCTGTCGACTGAAAAGGTATATGACAGTAAGAATTTCAAAAAGCATTTTATACTAAAACAGGCTGCCCTTTGGCGGTCAGTATGGCATAGAGTATCATTCTCGACTTGCAGCGTCGTACACCCCTGCGCCACTTCGTGGCCCTCTCCCCCTAAAGGGGGCGCAAGGGCTATACGGCGCTGCCCCTTTTTTGAGTGGAGCGAACACAACCCTTTGCCCGCAGGGCAAAGCCCCCTTCGGCCAAAAGGGCCGTCCACCTTCCCCTCTGAACCTTTTAAACCAGCCCGCCAAAGGCGGGCCGAACCCTCTGCACCCGGGCCGCATGGCGGCCCCCATGTACCATGTCACAAATTCTATTTGACATCCGCTATCAAGAGTGATACTATTAGTACAACCGAATAGGAAAAGAGAGGTGCCCGAAGGGCTTAATAGGGAAGACCGGTGGAAAGCCGGCACGGTCCCGCCACTGTAATGCAGAGCGAATCCATAATGTCACTGAGAAATCGGGAAGACGGATAAGCGAGGAAGCAGAGTCAGGAGAACTGCCTGTCTTATATCACCGTTTGAACCCACGAGCGATGGGAAGGGGATGTCTAAAGGATGTCTCTTTACGCTTGTGTAAAGAGCTTTTTTCATGGTTTGAACATTCGGTTATTGAGGAGCACAATTTCATACGTGAAGCAGGTGCCCAGGAGGGCTTAATAGGGAAGACCGGTGAGAAGCCGGCACGGTCCCGCCACTGTAATGCAGAGCGATTCCAACAAAAGTCACTGATGATATTGGGAAGGCTGGAGGAGCGAGGAAGCAGAGTCAGGAGAACTGCCTGTTTTGTATCACCGTCTGACCTACGAGCGATGGGAAGGTGTGTATTCATAGAGCCTCTTTTTGGCGTACCCTGAATCCACCCTGTCCTTTGGCAAGGTGGATTTTCTTATGTATCCGCCGGGAGATGATGACAGGGAACATCATTCTCCTCAAAACGCTCACTCCTTCGATGTAACGCCTGCATAGGCTTTACATATACCTGTGGGGATTTCTCCATGGTTCATCTCCTTTCGGGTGATGGCGGTAAAAGGGAAATATCATCATCACCCATCCCTATTACCATAGCTTCTTTATGAAGTTCCTATATATCGGGTGCGCCTGCACCACTCTGATACAGGGGTCTCCCCTGAGGGAAGCGCTGATTAAATCGTTGTCTGCTTTTATTCTAGAATTTTTATGCAATGCGAGGAATGGGATGACGAGAATAG
>NZ_UPZP01000136.1 GCF_900538805.1 uncultured Dialister sp. | reverse complement strand
GGATAGGCCCTTTGGGCCGCATAAGAAGAACCACCAGCTATGCTGGTGGGGTTCTTTTTGATTTTGGGACACGCCCGAAGGGCGTGAGGGTTGACGGCCCTTCGGGCCGGGGGTTGCTAGTGGCTGGTGGCTAGTGGCTGGGAAAACCATACAACCGCCCTGGCGGGCGGGGAAAAAACCATACAACCGCGCCTTCGGCGCGATGGAAAAGCAACACCCCCTTTGGTGGCTTCGCCACCACCTTTGCCCCGGTGGGAAGCGTGTCACTGGATTCTCAGTCGCCCAAAGGCTCCCTACAGCACGGCTATCACCGACTCACTGGATTCTCAGGTCGCTTCCGCTCCCCTACGAATCCAGTTCGCTGGTGTGACTCCAGTTCCCTTGCCACCCCTCTTCGAGGGGGCACTATGGGTGCTCTGCATTGTGCCACATGATACTAAGGGAAGCGTAGAGCGGTTTATTCTCCCCCCTGCATAGGGGGGGAGTCCGCCGTAGGCGGATAGGGGGTGGCGAACGCAGTGAGCCAATCAGCAGTATGCTGGCCTTGCTTGTGGATAAAAACCTTTAAAACCGCCCTGGCGGGCGGGGGAAAACCATACAACCGCGCCTTCGGCGCGTGGAAATACACCCCTTCTGCCTACGGCACCTCCCCCGGAGGGGGAGGTTTGCTCTATGCTTCCCTTGGTGCTAACTTAAGTTGCTCATTTTATAGCATCGCTAAAACTTTCCCCTCCGGGGGAAGTCCCCGTAGGGGGATAGGGGTGTATTTTCAACGAGCGTAGCGAGGTTTGCTTGTTTTCCAATCGCGCCAAGGGCGCGGTTGTTTGGTTTTATCATAAGAGGCGTCTTATGCGAATTAAAAGACGCCCACCACCGCCGCGCCAGCGGCATATAAAACTCATCGCCGAAGGCGATACCACAACCCTCGGGGCCAAAGGCCTCGTCAAACCTAAGAACCCTCCGGCCGTAAGGCCGGTCAATCTTAAGAACCTTCCCCTCTGAACCCTTTGAACCTTCTGAACCTTTTGAACCCGGGCCGCAAAGCGGCCCCTGTCACTTTCTTATGGCACCTCAAGTTTACTTATGTTATTATTTAAGGGTAGTATTGTCAGAATTCTGATAGAAGAAGGTGATGAAAGGACATGAATAACAAAGTATTTCTTGTTCTTGGCGGAGCCAGAAGCGGGAAGAGTGAGTTTGCGGAGAAGCTGATGTATCGTTCCACAGGGAAAAGGAAGGGATACATCGCCACCAGCCAGATTCTGGATGATGAGATGCGGTACCGGGTGATTCTTCACCGTGAGCGCCGTCCCGCGGGCTGGCGGACTTTCGAGGTGATGCATGGAGCAGGGGAGGAAATGGGTCATATCCTTGAAGAAGCGGATGCCATTCTTTTTGACTGTATTACCATGTATGTGAATAATATGCTCATGGACCATATGAAGGGAATTACCGTGGAGACGCTGGGGGTTTCGGATCTCACCACGCTGCAGGAGGCGCTGGAGAGGGATCTGACCCTCATGTTTGAGCGAATTTCTTCTGTTTCCGATAAGGAAATTATCTTTGTGTCCGACGAGCTTGGAATGGGCATTGTTCCTGCCAATGCCATGAGCCGGGTATACAGGGATCTTGTGGGGCTGGCAAACCAGTATGTGGCGAAACGGGCCGACAAGGTATACCTTTCCATCGCAGGGATTACTATGGAGCTCAAGGAAAGAGGAGTGGAGCTATAATGACAAAAATTGCAAAGAGAGTCATGTTTCAGGGAACCAGTTCTCATGTGGGTAAGAGCATTCTGACCACTGCTTTCTGCCGTATTCTGGCCCAGGACGGGTACAAAACGGCGCCTTTCAAGGCGCAGAATATGGCGCTGAATTCCTATGTCACCCTGTCGGGCGGTGAAATCGGCCGTTCCACGGTGGCCCAGGCGGAGGCTGCCGGGGTCCTTCCTATTGTGCAGATGAATCCGGTGCTTTTAAAGCCTACAGGAAATTCCTGCTCCCAGGTGATTCTGCTGGGTACGTCGGTAGGAAATTACAGCGCTTCGGAGTACCAGAACAATTACAGCCAGCGGGCCTGGGAAACGGTGAAGGAAAGTCTTGACTACATGGAAACCCATTACGATGCCCTGGTCATCGAAGGGGCAGGGTCTCCGGCCGAGGTGAACCTGAAGAAGAACGACATTGTGAATATGCGTATTGCCAAAGAGTGCCAGGCGCCGGTGTTCCTCATCGCCGATATCGACAGGGGCGGGGCGCTGGCTTCCATTGTGGGCACCTTAGAGCTCCTGGAACCGGAGGAAAGGGCCCTGGTGAAGGGCCTTGTGATTAACAAGTTCCGCGGCGACATTACCCTTCTGGAACCGGCTTTGACGTTCCTGAAGGAAAAGACGGGCATTCCGGTGCTGGGCGTCATTCCGTACCTGGACAATCTGGGTATTGACGATGAAGACTCCGTTTCCCTCCAGGATCTCCCCAGCGACCACGTCATGCGGGACATCCATATCGCCGTCATGCAGACCCCGAAGATTTCCAATTTCACCGATTTCGATGCGCTGAACCATGAGCCCGACGTGAACCTCCGTTTCGTGCAGCAGGGCGACATGATCGGCGACCCGGACCTGATTCTCCTGCCGGGCAGCAAGAATACCACCGAAGACCTGCTGTACCTGAAGCGCCAGGGCTATGCGAAGGAAATCGTGGAAATGGCGGAAAAGGGCGTGCCCGTCATCGGTATCTGCGGCGGCTTCCAGATGCTGGGCGAAAAGGTGTGCGATCCCCTCCACGTGGAAAGCGAAAACGACGAGGTGGACGGCCTTGGGCTTCTCCCTTACACCACCTCCATGCACGGAAAGAAGAATACCTACCAGGTCACCTTCGACTGCGACGACCTGCCCTTCCTGGGCATGCAGTTTTCCGGCAGGGGCATGCGGGGCTATGAAATCCACATGGGTGAAACCACCCTCACCAAACCGGCGAAGTCCCTCTTCCATATCGTCCAGCGGAGCGAGGACAAAGTGGACCTTAAGGACGGTTTCATCAATGAAAAGAAGAACGTCTTCGGCACCTACTGCCACGGCCTCTTCGACAACGACGACCTGCGCCGCGCTGTGATCAATGCCCTCCGCCGCAGGAAAGGCCTCAAAGACCTGCCGGTACAGTTCAAATACCGGGAATACAAGGAGTCCGAATTCGACCGCCTGGCCAAAATGGTGAGAAGCCATTTCGACATGGACGCTTTTTATGAAATCCTGAGGAATGAATAATTTGGACGGTTTACTGTACTCCGCATTCTATGCGGTCATCCCCATGGCGGCGCTGGTGATTGACACCATCTACGGAGACCCCAGGAGCGACTACCATCCGGTGGTGCTCATCGGGAAGGTCATTTCCTTCTTTGAAGGGAAACTGTATCCCGAAAAGAAGACATCCGATAGAAATATGTTCCTTCGGGGCATGATGACCTCCCTTTTGGTGCTCCTCACCGTAGGTCTCCTGGTGGGCTTCCTCACCTGGCTCTCCATCAGGGCGGGCATCCTCATGTACGCCGCCATCAGTGCCGTGATCCTCTATTTCACCATCACCCCCAGGGCCCTGGCCCGGGACGGCATGGAAATCTACGGCCTTTTGAAAGCAGGGGACATGGCAGCCGCCAGAAAGCGCTTAAGCTGGATCGTAGGCAGGGACACGGAAAATCTGGATGAAAGTGAAATCGCCCGGGGCACCGTGGAAACCATTGCGGAAAACACCACGGACGGCGTCATTTCCCCCCTCTTCTGGTTCCTCCTCCTGGGGCCCCTGGGGGCGGCCTTATACCGCGCCGGCAACACTATGGACTCCATGCTGGGCTACAAAAACGACCGCTACCTCTTCTTCGGCCGCTTCGCCGCCCGTTTGGACGACGTATTGAACTACATCCCCGCAAGGATAACCTTCCTCCTCTTCGTGGCGGCGGCAGCTATCCTGAAGCTGGACTGGAAAAATGCAGAAAAAATCGGCCTGAGGGATGCCCCCAAGCATCCCTCTCCCAATGGGGGATACGCCGAAGCCACCGTGGCCGGCGCCATGCACGTGCGCCTCGGCGGCTACAACTACTACGAAGGAAAACCGGAATTCCGCGAATACATGGGGGATCCCGATACACCGCTCAAAGCGGAACATATCAAGACAAGCATCTATATGATGTACGCCGCGGTGATCCTCTTCGTGGTGGTGGAATCGGCGATTATATTCTTTGTGTGGTAGCAGCCGCGGAGCGGCTGCTACCGTGGTCGGGGTCGGGACCGAGATCGAATGGCCCCGCCGGGCAGCCGTCATCCTGAGCGAAGCGAAGGATCTCGGTAAGAATAGTAAGTGATGCCAATGGCAGTAAATGCCAGTCGGCGGGGCGGCAGTATTCCCGTAGGGGCCTGCGCCTTCGGCGCAGAGGGGCGTATGGCATCCATCGGGCCTTCGGCCCTCGGTGCCAAGGGTTGTAT
>NZ_UPZP01000135.1 GCF_900538805.1 uncultured Dialister sp. | reverse complement strand
AGGCCAACCGCCCTTGCGGGCGTGGAAATGCACCCCTTCTGCCGCCTGCGGCGGCGTCTCCCCCGGAGGGGGAGATTTGCTCAACGCTTTCCCATAGTGTCATATGGCATTATTGCTCAGCACCCATAGTGCCCCCGCTTTTGCGGGGGAAAGGTGGTGCCGTAAGGCACCAAAGGGGGGAAAAGCCGCCACAGGCGGCTAATTCATCGGAATGCTGTTCATAACGTATGATTCAAAGGTTAGTGTAGAGCAGCCTTCCCGCCGACTTGTATTTAACGATACTTCTGTTACTTGCGATTCTTACGGAGATTCTTCGCCTGCGGCTCAGAATGACGATGGGGCGGAAAGCCAAACCCGTAACGTCAGGCTCCTTCCCCAGGTGGCAATCCTGCATAGGATTGCCAAGTCGGGCGAAGTAAGGCGTTGCGTATAACAAGCATTGGAGCAACATTGTCATTCTTACCCCTCGTACACCCTTTGCCTCTTCGAGGCGTTCCCCTCAAGGGGAAACGAGAAATTTAGAATCGCTTTCCTTTTTGTCGCCCGGCCGGAATGGAGCTGGGCGAAGCCCTGAGGATAGGTCCGATAGATTTTAAAAAGAACTGACGCCCCTATCCTCCGGCGCCTACTGCGTCCCCTTCCTAAGGAAGGGGGCTCCGACTCTCCGTCATGCAGCATTCGAGACACAAGCGCAAATCCCGTAACGCTGACTTCATATTCATCGCCCGAAGGGCGATACCACAACCTTTGAACCCTCTGAACCTTTTGAACCCTCTGAACCCTCACGCCGCAGGCGTGTCCAAAGGCGATATCACCCCCCTTTGAACCCTTTGAACCTTCTGAACCTTCTGAACCCGGGCCGCCCAGCGGCCCCTTTTACCCCATTGGATGCATCTTTTCTCAAATTTATCCCTTGCATTCGATGACATGGTTTGTTATAATAGCAAAGAATTATCTATGTATTTGAAATGAGGTGCAACAAGTGAAGAAGGGAATCCATCCGGATTATCATCCAGTCGTTTTCCGTGATATCGGTGCTGACTACTCTTTCCTGACCCGTTCTACAGCTACTTCTAACCAGACTGTAAAATGGGAAGATGGCAATGAATATCCGCTGATCAATATTGATATCAGCAGCAAATCCCATCCGTTCTATACAGGACAGCAGCGTTTCGGAAAGGCTCGCGGCCGTATCGAAAAGTTCAACAAACGTTACGGAAAAACATCCGACTGAGAAACAGGGCGCAGGCCCTGTTTTTTACTGCCCATTTTCGCCCTGTGATATACTTATACATATTACTGTTAAGAAAAGGATTTCTAACATTTCATATTAAGGAGTAAATGATATGCAGACGAGTAAACTGGAGGGCATGGAAGCCCGTTATGTGACCCTGGAGGACCAGCTCAGCGATCCCTCTGTCATTGCGGACCAGAACAGGTGGAGGGCCCTGTCCAAGGAGCATGCGGAACTGGGTGACATTGTGGCCAAGTACCGGGAGTACAAGGAAGCGGACCAGGCGGTGAAGGATGCGAAGGACATTCTGGAAGACAAGTCCCAGGCAGATCTCCACGAGCTGGCTAAGGCAGATTTGAAGGAAAATGAAAAGAAAAAGGAAGAGCTGGATCTGGAAATCCATAAGATGCTTATCCCCAAGGACCCTAATGACGGTAAAAACGTGATCCTTGAAATCCGTGCCGGCACCGGCGGGGAAGAGGCGGCTCTTTTTGCAGCGGACCTTTTGAAGATGTACATCAAGTTTGCAGAACGGAAGGGCTGGAAACTGGAAATTGCCGATGCCAATGAGACGGACCTGGGTGGCTTCAAGGAAGTGACCTGCACCATTGAAGGAAAGAATGCCTACTCCATTTTGAAATTTGAAAGCGGCGTGCACCGGGTACAGCGTATTCCGGAAACGGAAAGCCAGGGCCGCGTCCATACTTCTGCCGTCACCGTGGCAGTGCTTCCGGAAGCGGAGGATGTGGATATCGATATTAAGAGAGAAGACCTCCGCATCGATGTGTATCGTTCTTCTGGAGCCGGCGGACAGCACATCAATAAGACATCGTCTGCCATCCGCATTACCCATCTGCCCACGGGCATGGTGGTGACCTGCCAGAATGAACGAAGCCAGCGGCAGAATAAGGAAAAGGCCCTGCAGATTCTGAAATCCCGCCTCTACGATCAGGCCCTCCGTGCGTCCATCAGTAAGGAAGCGGCGGACCGGAAGAGCCAGGTAGGCTCCGGCGACCGCTCCGAACGCATCCGAACCTATAACTACCCCCAGGGAAGGGTGACGGACCACCGGGTGAACATGAGCATTTACCAGCTGGACGATTTCATGAACGGAAATATGGACCCCATTCTGGACCGCCTCATGGAAGAAGACCTGGCAAGAAGGATGAAAGAAGGGGAAGCCAATGGCCGGTAATACCATCTGGACCATTAAAAAGCTCCTGCTCTGGACTGCCCATTATTTTCAGGAGCACCATCTGGACTCTCCCCGGCTGGACGCGGAACTTCTTCTGGCCCACGTTCTTCACAAGCAGCGGATTTACCTCTACACGGATTTCGACCTCATTGTGGAGCCGTCGGAACTTGCCCAGTACCGGGAATACATTAAAAAGCGGGTAAGCGGCATTTCCACCGCCGCCATCATCGGGGAAAAGGAATTTATGGGTCTTACCTTCCAGGTGAATGAGGACGTGCTTATTCCCCGCCCCGACACGGAAACCTGGCTGGAAAAGGTGATTCAGTACCATAGAAACGAACAGGGCGCCAAGGTGGCGGACCTGGGCACCGGAAGCGGCGCCATCCTTTTGAGCTTCCTCTATTACTGCAAGGAAGACACCGGAGTAGGGGTGGACATTTCGAAAAAAGCCCTGGCAGTGGCTGAGGAAAACGGGAAGAACCTGAAAATGGAAGACCGTGTTACCTGGCAGGAAGGGGATTACCTGACCGCATTGGAAGAGGGAGAACTCTTCGATGGCATCCTCACCAATCCGCCCTACATTCCCACAGGCGATATTGCAGGCCTTGCCGAAGAAGTGCGTCACGAACCCATGACCGCCCTAGACGGCGGCAGGGATGGACTTGATTTCTACCGGAAACTGGCAGGAGCGGCTGCAGACCACTTGAAGGAAGGCGGCTTTCTGGCGGCGGAATTCGGCATCCACCAGGCGGATGCGGTGGTGAACCTTTTGAAAGAAACAGGGAAATTTGATTCCTTTGAAGTCATAACTGACTACGGCGGCATTGAAAGAGCCGTATACTGCAGGAAGAAGGCGGAAGAATGACTACGGAAATCGTGCCGGTGAATGAAGACTATTTCAAAAATAAAGTATTTGAATTGGGAAAAATCATCAGGGAAGGGGGCCTTGTTTCCTTTCCTACGGAAACGGTGTACGGCCTTGGCGCCAACGCCCTTGACGCAGAGGCTGCCATAAAAACCTACGCCGCCAAAGGAAGACCCTCCGACAATCCCCTCATTGTACACGTGGCAGATAAGGGAGAAGTTTCCCGCTATGTGAAAGAAGTGACACCGCTGGAAGAAAAGCTCATGGACGCTTTCTGGCCGGGCCCGCTGACCATCGTATTTCCAAAGAAAGACATCATTCCGAAAGAAACTTCCGGCGGCCTGGACACCATTGCCATCCGCTGCCCCGCCAACGAAGCCACCAGAGCCTTAATCCGCGCCGCCGGCGTCCCCATATCCGGCCCCAGCGCCAATATTTCCACAAGACCCAGCCCCACCACCGCCAAGGACGTGTACCATGACATGAATGGCCGCATTGAAGCCATCATCGACGACGGCCCCTGCCGTATCGGCGTGGAATCCACGGTCATAGGCATTGAAAACGGGGAAATCGTGATTTACCGCCCCGGCGGGATCACTTTGGAAATGCTCTCCGCCTTCGCCCCTGCCAGAGTGGACAGCGCCCTGGCCACCGGCAGTGCCCATCCGAAGGCGCCGGGCATGAAGTACAGGCACTACGCCCCCTCCGCGCCTCTGACCGTGTATACCGGAGACAGGATTGAGGTGGCAAAGGAAATCCTCTCCTTTGCCCGTAAAAAAGACAAAACCTACGGATTTTTCGTAAGTTCTGAAATCGCAGAAAAACTGGAACCCGGTCTGCCCGTCTTCGTATGGGGCAGCCGGGACAGCCAGGAAAGCTTTGCCCATAACCTCTTCTCCGGCCTCCTCTACTTCAATCAGCATCCTGTGGACCAGATCATAGGAGAAGGCACCGACACCAAAGGCCTGGGTCTTGCCATCATGAACCGTCTCACCAAAGCTTCAGGGTACCATATCGTAGTGGAAAAGAAAGAACGTAACTGAAGGGGCTGGGATTCGCTTTCCCCGGGCCGCTGCTGCATCCCGGCAGCGGGCCGTAGACTATGGCAGACACCAAGCTCATTGAGTATAGGGGATGAGAGGGCATCGGGGTTCCTTGTGCAAAAAAAGGCGGTGAAGAAATGATGATTTCTTCACCGCCTTTTATAGAGCTGTAAAAAACAGCACAAAAACACGGATACAAATCCGTGCCAGTCAGTATTGCGGGCCTCTCAGAATCAGGCGCCAACGCTGAGCA
>NZ_UPZP01000134.1 GCF_900538805.1 uncultured Dialister sp. | reverse complement strand
TTTAAGGAGTCCCATGACGAAGCAGTGCATAAAAATTCTTATAAAAGCAGACTCTATGAATTAATCAGTGCTTCCCTGAGATTCATCTCCCTTTGGCGATGGTCATAAAAGGGAAATATGATCATCGCCTTCTTTCTAAAATCCCTTCCGTAAAGGAAGTTCCTATATGGGAAGAAAATTTTTCCTCCCTTCATCTTTCTCCCTTTTTGGTAATAGCATTCCGTAAGGATGTTATTATACAGGTTCTCATAGGAGCGCACTGCTCCAACCCCTTTTGAAGCGGCCAGTGACCGCTTCTTCTTTTTACTTGCAAACTTCGACGAAATTCGATATAATAAAGATATCAGATAGATAAATATCGTTTTACCATGAATAATGATTTGACAGGCGGCGCTGCCGCCATGTGGGGAAATGCCCCGGGAGGTTTAGTATGAACGTTTACGATTTTAAAGCAGTCAATGGAAAGGGGCAGGAAATTTCCCTGTCCGACTACAAGGGCAAGGTTCTTCTCATTGTGAATACCGCCAGCAAATGCGGCTTCACGCCCCAGTTTGAAGGACTGGAAAAGCTGTACAATGCCTATAAAGACAGGGGCTTCGTGGTGCTGGGCTTCCCATGCAACCAGTTTGCAGAACAGGACCCCGCAAGCGACGGAGAAATCCAGGAATTCTGCCGCCTGAACTATGGCGTCACCTTCCCCATGTTCCGTAAAGGCAATGTACGCGGTGATGATGCCCAGCCCCTCTTCAAGTACCTCACAAAGGAAAAGGGCTTCCAGGGCCTGGACATGGACCATCCCAATGCAAAGGTCCTTCTGGACTTCATCAAAAAGAACTATCCCCATTTCCTGGACGACGATTCCATTAAATGGAACTTCACTAAATTCCTCATCGACAGAGAAGGAAATGTGGCAGCACGCTTCGAACCCACCAAGACACCGGAAGCTATCGCTCCGGAAATCGAAAAACTGCTGTAATGGCGATTGAAAAAAGCGGTGAAAAATGGTTGACCATTCCTTCACCGCTTTTTTATTGCGCCCACCTTCCCGCCGACCGGTATTTACTACCTTTTGTCTCAACGGCGCCATGTACCGAGATTCTTCGCTGGCGCTCAGAATGACTGCAGGGCAGGAAGGCAGGCGCGTAACGCTGACTTCATATTCATCGCCCGCAGGGCGATACCTTCCCCTCTGAACCCTTTGAACCCTCTGAACCTTTTGAACCCTTTGAACCCTCTGAACCCTCTGAACCTTTTGAATCTCCCCTATGAATCCAGGCCGCAAAGCGGCCCCTTTGAACCCTCTTTCCCATATGGTACTATAATAAGAAATAAGAAAAGAACGCATCAACCAGAAGAGGAGGCAGAGGATGAAGAAATATTTCTTTTTTGATATCGACGGCACACTCACCACGCCGCTGACAGCGGATTATCCGGAAAGCACGAGGGAAGCGGTGAAGGAACTGATCCGCCGGGGCCACTTCGTATCGCTGGCCACCGGCCGCATGCAGGCGGATGCCTTGGAAGTGGCAAAGACCCTGGGCATTCCGGCCCTGGTGTCCGACGGCGGCAATGCGGTCACCATTGACGGGACCATCCTCTATGACGAAGGACTGCCCCTTCAGGACTGCTTCAGGACCCTTTCGGAAATAGACGAAGAAAGGCATCCCTGGGCGGCGGCTCCCTATAATAAAAAATACCGCATTACCCGGACGCCCCTCTATCTGGAAAAGGTGAAGGACCGGTATTACGAAACAGAAGTGAATCCATCCTTTGATTTCCGCAAAGTCAGCGCCATTCACAAGATTTTCGTGGCCTGCACCAAAAAAGAAAAAGATGATATCCCCCTCTATACCCTGCCCCACGTATGGTTCAGTGCCGACACCATGCTCATCGAACCGGTGCATAAGGAAAGGGGCATCATGGAAATACAGAAACGGTTCCACATCCCCGATGAAGACATCGTGGTTTTCGGCGACGGCATGAACGACCGCACCATGTTCCGTAAAGAATGGCTCCGCATCGCCATGGGAAACGCCAAACCGGAACTCAAAGCCCTTGCCAGCTACATCACCGACCGGGCCGACGAAGACGGCATCTACAACGCCTGCCGCCACTTCGGGTGGATTTGAGAAGTCAGGATTAAGGAAGGCTGTTTTATATGAGGGAATTTGAGAATTTCTGCAAAACAGTGGATAATTTGGAAGAAATCAATCGCAGGATTCCTCCCTATGATGTGGTTGTGACTGCGGGGCTATGCTCCCTTTTCGTCCAATGTTTTGAACAGGCATGGTGCGTAATGAAAGAATATCTTATGCAGAAAGGATGGGAAGGGGTGGATACTGCTTCTCCACGGCAGATATTGAAGATGGCATCAGAAGCGGGCCTGATTCATGATGAATCGAACTGGCTGAAAGCCATGAAGGAGAAAAGTCTTGCGCTCTATGTCTTTCATCAGGAAGTGGCGGATACAATGATTACAGACACGCGAAATATTTTCCTTCCTCTTTTCCGTGACCTGCGGGATGAGTTGGGAAAAAGAGATGAAATGTAAAGAGGCGGGGCTGCCGCCCCGCTATTTTGTTGACTGGATAAAGGTGGATTCCAAGGTATGATAAAACCGGCTGAACAGAAAAAGGCAGCAAAGGCTTTTGCTGCGGAATGGGCCAGAGACTGCAAGGAAGATGGAAATACAGCGCCTTTCTGGCTGTCCCTGCTTCGTGATGTATACGGTGTGGAACATCCGGAACAGGTCATTTCTTTTGAAGATACGGTGAAGCATGAAGAAAAGGGAAACTCCCTTTTTGTGGACGCCTGGATTCCGTCCATGCGGGTAATCATTGAGCAGAAGAATGCCGATGCACCGTTGGATAAGAAATATCCAAGACACGGCAGGATGCTTACACCCTATGAGCAGGCCTTTGAATACGACCAGACCCAGCCGGTGGACCGGAGGGCCAGATATATCGTTGCCTGCAATTTTCATGAATTCTGGATTTACGACATGAATGAGCCCGAAGCTTTCCGAAAGGCCATCAAGCTTAAATTAAGCGACCTGCCGGACCATTACGACCAGCTGAATTTCCTTGTTAATACCAATTATAAACCTACGGACATGGAAGAAGTGAAGGTGTCCGTCAAGGCGGGAGAGCTGGTAGGGAAGCTTTACGATGCCTTTGCCCAAGTCTATCGGGAGTACCAGCCTGCTGATTATACAGAGGAAGATAAGAAAAAAGACATGCACGACCTGAATGTCCTCTGCGTCCGCATTGTGTTCTGCCTGTATGCGGAAGATTCAGGGCTGTTCGGTGCGCCGGACGCTTTCCGCCACTACCTTGGTACATGGAAGATAGAAAATACCAAGGAAGCCCTGGAAAAGCTCTTTGCCGTTCTTGATACCAAAATAGAAGAGCGCCCCAGGTTTCTGGACAGTAAACTTTCTTCCTTCCCCTATGTGAATGGCGGCCTGTTTCATGATGATACCATTGAAATCCCGCCTATCAATAAGGAAATCTATGACATTATCTATGAAGATATGTCCAAGGGCTTCGACTGGAGTGCCATCAGTCCCACCATCTTTGGAGCCGTCTTTGAAAGCACATTGAATCCGGAAACCCGGCGTTCCGGCGGCATGCACTATACCTCCATCGAAAATATCCACAAAGTCATCGACCCCCTCTTTCTGGACGACTTGAAGAAAGAATTCAATACCCTGGTTTCCATTCCCGATTCCGAAAAATTCAGCACAAGACGAAAAGAAACGGCCTTGAAATGGGAATACCGGCAGAAATTGGAAGATTTCCAAAATAAACTGGCTTCGCTCACCTTCCTGGACCCTGCCTGCGGCTCCGGAAATTTTTTGACGGAAACATTCATCTGCCTGCGTCGGCTGGAGAACCGGGTCATCCGGGAGCTCACCGGCGGACAGGGATTCCTTGACCTGTATAATCCCATCAAAGTGTCCATCAAACAATTCTACGGCATTGAAATCAATGACTTCGCCGTCACCGTGGCAAAAACGGCCCTCTGGATTGCCGAATCCCAGATGATGCAGGAAACGGAAGATATTATCGTTCGGGAAATCAATTTTCTGCCCTTGAAAACAAATGCCTATATCCACGAGGGAAATGCGCTGCACATGGACTGGAATGATGTGATTCCGGCGGCAAAGCTGTCATATCTGCTTGGAAATCCACCTTTTGCCGGAGCTAGAATTATGGGAAAAGCACAAAAGGACGATATTAAGTTTGTATTTGGGAAATGGAAAAACTCTGGCAATTTGGACTATGTCTCCTGCTGGTATAAACTGGCAGCAGATTATATGAAATGCACAAATATTATGGCAGCCTTTGTCTCAACAAATTCAATTTGTCAGGGGGATAGCGTAGGTATTTTATGGCAGCCGTTATTTGAAATGGGACTGCATATTAATTTTGCTTATAAAACCTTTATCTGGAATAGCGAAAGTAATAACAAGGCGCATGTTCATTGTGTAATTGTTGGTTTTAGCTATAAAAATAAACTGGATAAAAGCTTGTATGATGATGACCATTGTAGTCAGGTAAATAATATAAATGCATATTTGGTAAATGCTGAAAATGTATTTGTTGAAAGCAGGGATTGTCCACTTTGTGATGTCCCTGCAATCGGAATTGGAAATAAGCCTA
>NZ_UPZP01000133.1 GCF_900538805.1 uncultured Dialister sp. | reverse complement strand
ATCCCGTTCAAAGCCGCCGTAGGCGTCCTTATAGAGCAGGGCACCTGCAATCCCGATACCGCCCCTTTCCCTACTGCTTGACACCTTTCAGGGAGAGGCCGATGCGGTTTCTTTTTTCGTCCACCTGAATGATTTTAACATTCAGTATGTCTCCTACGGAGAGTACGTCTGAGGGGTGTTTCACCCGTTTTTCTCCCAGCTGGGAAACATGGAGAAGTCCATCGTGGTGAAGACCTATATCCACGAAAGCGCCGAAGTCGGTAATGTTTCTGACGGTGCCTCTCATGATGGTGCCTTCTTTGATTTCTGAAATGTCAGTGATGGCAGAGCGGGTCAGGGGCTTTGGCAGGTCTGCCCTGGGATCGCGGCCGGGGCTTGTGAGGGCATCTAAAATATCATGGACTGTAGGAAGGCCGGCGGAGAGTTTGTCTGCTATTTCTTTTTCGTTTACATGAGGCCTTTCCAATGCCAGACGGGCCGTTTTAGCCGGATTTCCAAGGTCCGATGGGTCCATGTGGAAAAGGGAAAGGATTTTCCCTGCCAGTTCGTAGGATTCCGGATGGATGGAGGTGTTATCCAGTGGGCTCTTTCCCTTTCTGATACGGAGAAAGCCGGCGCACTGGGTAAAGGCTGCCGGTCCCAGGCGGGGTACCTTGAGAAGGGTCTTCCGTTCTCTAAAAGGGCCATTGGCGTCTCTGTAGGCCACAATATTTCCTGCCACTGTACCGCTGATGCCGGCGATGTTGGAAAGAAGGGAGGGACTGGCAGTATTCAGGTCCACACCTACATGGTTTACGGCATATTCGATGACGCCATCCAGGGTTTCTCCCAGAAATTTTTGGTTCACATCGTGCTGGTACTGACCTACGCCAATGGCTTTGGGGTCTATTTTCACCAGTTCCGCCAAAGGATCCTGCACCCTTCGGGCGATGGAAACGGCACCGCGGATGGTGACGTCATACTCTGGCAGTTCTTCTCGGGCCAGTTTAGAGGCAGAGTAGACGGAAGCGCCGGCTTCGCTGGTAATGAGATAATGGACATCCAGATGATTTTTGAAAATGAGATTGGAAACGAATTTTTCCGTTTCATAGGAAGCAGTTCCGTTTCCTATGGAAATCAGGGTGACATGGTATTTCCGGATGAGGGAGAGCACCTTTCTCTCAGCCTGCTGCCTTTCCCCTTCCGATTTGGTGACCTGGATAACGCCATGATCAAGCACCCTCCCCGTGGGGTCCACCACCGCCATTTTGCAGCCAGTCCGATATCCCGGGTCCAGGCCCAGCACTGTATAGCCTGTCAGGGGCGGCTGCAGAAGGAGTTGCTGCAGGTTCATGCCGAAAATTTTGATAGCCTGCTTTTCCGCCTCTTCTGTCATATGATTCCTGATTTCCCTTTCCAGAGCCGGCAGGAGAAGCCGTTTATAGCCGTCTTCTATGGCATGGTGAAGCTCCTCCCTGAATATGGAGGGGCCTTTATAGATTTTCCTGAAAATATTTTCTATTGCCTGTTCATGGTCGAAGTCCAAGCGGACTTTCAAAAGTCCCAGCTTTTCACCGCGGTTCATGGCAAGAATGCGGTGGGAAGGCATGCGGCGCAGGGGCTCGCTGTGGTCCTTGTACATGAGGAAGGTGGCGGCTCCTTCTTTGGATTCATCCAGCTCTGTCTCAATCATAGCCTGCTTCCAGATGCGGCTTCTCATGTCCTGCCGCAAAGACGCATCTTCCATGATTTCCTCTGCCAGAATATCACGAGCGCCGTCCAGCGCCTCTTCTGCCGTTTCTACTCCCTTTTCCGGATTCACAAAGGAAGCGGCAAAGCGGAGGGCGTTTCCATGTCTTTCCTTCTGCTCTCTCATAGCCTTCGCCAGCGGCGAAAGCCCTTTTTCCCTGGCCTTAGAAGCCCGGGTGGCCCTCTTCTGCCTATAGGGCAGGTATAAATCCTCCAGCTCCTGCAGCTTATGCGCCTTGGTAATCCGACTGCGAAGTTCCGGAGTCAATTTTCCCTGCTCTTCGATTTTAGAAAGGATTTCTTCCTGCCGTTTCACGAAATTTCTAAGGTACGATACCTTTTCAGCCACCTGCCTCACCTGTTCATCCAACAGAGAGCCGGTAGCCTCCTTACGGTAACGGGCAATAAAAGGCACCGTGTTGCCGGCATCCAGAAGTTCCATGGTTTTGACCACCTGCTGTGGATAAATGGAAAGCTCCCGGGCAATGATTTTGGGAATGTTCGTTGTAAGCATACATCCTCCTTTTATGAAACGATTTCCTGTGCTTTTTATATCATATCATAAGAAAGAATTCAGCGCCCTGTCGGGAACAGCAGGGTTCTTAAGATTGACCGGCCTGCGGCCGGAGGGTTCGGTTTGACAGCGCTAACGGTCAGTCGATTAAAAGGAAGGCCCTTTTATGGGCAGGCTAAGGGCCAACTTCGACTGACTTGCACATTCTCTGCAGAATGTGCACAGTCTGAGGGTTGTTGTATCGCCGCCTTTGGCGGCGATGAGTATATAGTCAGCGTTACGGGATTTACATTTATGTCTCCAATGCTGCATGACGAAGAGCAAAAGCCTCTTTCCTTAGGCAGAAATCCTGCAGAGGATTTCTAGCCGGGCTCTTGTGTGAGCATAGCCTGCACACAAAGCGAACACCTTAAAGCCCGGCCAGCGGGTGTCGCCGTTAGGCGACGGAAGATAGGGGCGTCAGGTCTTTCGCAAGATATACGGACCTATCCTCAGGGCTCCGCCCAGCTCCTTTCTGAGAAAGGAGCCTGCGTTACGGGATTACCTTCCCACCCTCACTGTCATTCTGAACGAAGTGAAGAATCTCGGTACAAATCGCGTATGAGGCAAATACTATTAAATACCAATCGGCGGGAAGGCTGCCGATTGGCAGTCAGGGCAGCGTAGAGTATCTTTTCGACTTGCAGCGTCGTACACCCCTGCGCCACTTCGTGGCCCTCTTCCCCTAAAGGGGACGCAAGAACGTTACGGGATTGCCTTCCTTATGCCTTAAGTACCGCTAATTATTCGGTGAATTAGTCGCCTACGGCGACTTTCCCCCCTTTGGTGCCTACGGCACCACCTTTGCCACGGTGTGAAGCGTGTCACTGGATTCGCAGGGAGCCGTAGACGCCTGAGAATCCAGTGACATGCTTCCCTTTAGGAGAAAGGTGGTGGCGTCAGCCACCAAAGGGGGAATGCATTTCCTTCGCCCGTAAGGGCGGTTGTAAAGGTTTTATCATACTGGCGCCCCCATATTTCCAAAAGGCGCCTACCACCTGCCGCCGCCAAGCGGCCCCCGATTCTCGATCCCGATCCCGATTCCGCTCCCCCTACATCCTCTTCCTTACCTGCTGGGCAAGCTTCTCCAGTCCATCCACTCCTGCATCAGACAGGTTTTCCACGATGGACAGGGCTTCTGTCACTGCCAGATAGCTCACCACAGCGCCGGATAGAAAGGGGTAGGAACCGGAAAGAGAGAGCAGGTAGTCCGCTCCGGCGGCGGTGAGGACGCAGAGGTGATAGAGAATAAGTTTCTCCACCCCCTGTTTCTTCATAACCCGGCTGGTAATGAGTCCTTCCCTCCTGGCCGCCGGAATAGAAAGGATGGCATCCATAAGGCTCGGAGAATTGGCCTTTTTAGCTGCCAGCCTTCCGTAACTGATGGCCATCCAGCGGGTGAAGCAGTCCATGAAGACAAGGAACATGAAAACCATGAACATACCCGCCTGCCGCCCCACCCACAAAAGAATGACACCGGTAAAGGATTTGAAAGGGAAATGATCCCATAGAGACTGCCAATAGGTATACATAGGAACCTCCTATCTGTAACATAAGAGAAAAGGGACTGCCCTGCAGCCCCTCTTCCCTATCTTCTATCAAGCTCCGGCAGTGAGATCGTAGGTTTCTACCACCCTGCAGCCGTCCACCGGCAGAGACTGCATGGAGCTCAGCGCATTGAATGCGGCCAGAAGCTCCTCTTCCTTTGCGTCAATGCGGATGTTGGAGTAGCTGATGTTCTTGTATGCGGTCTTTCCGGTGGAAGTGGTGCCGGAAGATACGCGAATCTGAAGTTTCAGGTCCAGTTTGTTCTTATTGACTGCCATGATGTGTGCTCCTTTCTACAATGCCTTCAGGCCAGTTCTTCACGGGTAGTGCTGACAACTTCTGCCTTCAGCAGATTAGTCGCCTGCACGCCGGATCGATTCACCATGATGTTGGCGATATCCGGTGCTTTGGTGCGGACCGTTTCCAGGGTGAGATCATCCTTGGGATTGTCCAGGGTCACGGTGATGGTGTTTGTGCCGGCAGTGGCAAAAGTGAGTTCCAGTGTCTTCATGATAAGACCTCCTATGAAGAAATCATTGTTCCGGCCTTGCAATCGGCGTGACCGGAATCCGCCGGAAAGGGTGATTTTCATCCCTACTGCCCGTACGCTGCAGGAAGGATTTTTTACCCTCTTCACTTATTCAGGAAGGATTTTTTTACCCCCTTCACTTATTTATATTGCCTGAGAAAGCTAAAATGTAACCTTTTCGCCCAAAATTCCGTAAATTCATTCTTCAAAGGAAATATGAATCATTTAGTACCCCCGAAGAAAAGCAAGCAATTCCGGATTTTCTTTCAGAAGCGCGCTCGATGTACTTGTCGATTTCGCCACCCTGTACGAGCATAGCGTTAACATACTTCTTCTTAGCATCCT
>NZ_UPZP01000132.1 GCF_900538805.1 uncultured Dialister sp. | reverse complement strand
TAAGTTAGCACTAAGAGAAGCGGAGAGCAAACCTCCCCCTCCGGGGGAGGTGCCGTAGGCAGAAGGGGTGCATTTCCTCCGCCCGCAGGGCGGTTGGTTTGTTTTCCCGGGCGCAGCCCGGTTGTATGGTTTTTATTCCGCGAAGCGGAATTATAAAACTCATCGCCGCCAGAGGCGGCGATACCACACCCTTTGAACCCGCCCGCTGCAAGCGGGCAGAACCTTTTGAACCTTCTGAACCCTCACGCCGAAGGCGTGTCCACAGGCGATACCACACCCTCTGAACCCTTTGAACCTTCTGAACCTTCTGAACCCTTGGGCCGCAGGCCCATCCTGATGGTATAATAAAGAAAAGAAAAAAGGAGCATCCATGATGACACATACAATCCAATTTCTGGCAGCGGCCATGATTTTTCTATTTCCCCTTTGCAGTGAGGGGGAGGACATTTCCACCATTTCCATAGAAAAGAACGGGGAGATGGTGGAGATGGCGGCACCGGTGCAGGCAGCACCGGAGGCGTGGATACCGAAGAAGGTGAAAAAGGAGTCCTCCGCCCAGATGGAGGATGCAGGACTTCGGCAGGCGCTTCTTGCCTATTTCGCCGATTCCACCTACGACCGGAGTTTCATGAACTACGCCTGGAACCTCGCCGACCTTTCCGGCGAGGGCAGGGAAGAGGCGCTGGTGCTTCTGGAGAGCCCTTACACCGACCGGAACGGGAAGCCGGAGCTCCTCATCTTTGAAAAAGGCGATGACGGCTGGCACATGGTGCAGGAAATCACGGGCATATCGGTGCCCCTCCTCATTCCCCGGCGGGAGAAAAAAGACAGCACCGCCGATTTCCGGCCCCTCTATTTCATGGAAGGCGATGAAACGGGGGAAGGAACGGTGAAGAAACTGACGCCCCAGGGCTCTCTCTATCCCATCGCCGCAAACGGGGAGCCGGTGGACGTGAAAAGCATGAAGAAAATGAAGGGGCAGGCCCTCTTCTGCGCCGCCAATAAGAAAAAAGAGCCCCTCTGCTGGTTCTCCCTGGGAGAAACCGGGGCCCCTTCGATTTCATAAAGGAGGCATATCTATGGAATCCAAGCTGGTACTTTATGACAACTACAGGAAAAACAACGGCAGCTTCACCTATTATCTGGAAGAGCGGGAGACCTTCAACAGCTTTGCCTTTGGCAACCTATGCGAAAGCATACGGCGCCTTGCGGAAACATCGCCGGGCAGCAGGGAAGTGCTCCTCCAGGTGCACGGCGTATACGCAGACATTCTGAAATGCCTCATCTGCCACAGGAGCCCCGACAGCCTTTCCATGATTGCAGGCCTGCCGCCGGGAAACACCGATTTCCTGGAAGAACTGGACAAGGCGGTCATTCAATATCTGAAAACCTGCGGCAGTGAAGAAACAAGATAAGGGAGAAAATGATGGCAGTATTTGATGATTTTATGAAATTGGACATTCGAGTGGGCACCATACGGGAAGCCAGGGACTTCAAGAAAGCAAGGAAACCGGCCTACCAGCTTCTCATCGACTTCGGGCCGGAACTGGGACAGAAAAAATCGTCCGCCCAGATTACCGACCTCTACACCAAAGAAGACCTCATCGGGCGCCAGGTACTGGCAGTGGTGAACTTCCCGCCAAGGCAGATTGCGGACTTCATGTCCGAAGTGCTGGTGCTGGGCACCTACAGCAAAGACGGCGTCGTCCTCATCGGCCCCGAAAGAAAAGTGGCCGACGGCGACAAACTGGGATAAGCCCATGAAATGGGAAATCGCCCTCCTCATCCTCCTGAACCTGACCTCCTTTGCCCTCTTCGGCCTGGACAAATGGAAAGCCATCCACGGGCGCTGGCGCATCTCCGAAAGAACCCTCCTCCTCTCCGCCCTGGCAGCAGGCTTTGTCGGTGCCCTCGCCGGCATGTACTTCTTCCACCATAAGACAAGACACAAGAAATTCGTCTACGGCGTCCCCCTCATGGGCCTTCTGGAAATCGCAGCGGCAGCGGGGTGGTTAGTGGGACAGTGAGCTGTTGTCCGCTATCCGCTGTCCGCTTTCAGCTGTCAGCTTGCCGCAGGAGCCTCCCTGCCCCAATCCCTTGCGTCCCCTTGAGGGGAAGAGGGCCACGTAGTGGCGAAGGGGTGTACGATGGCAAGCGCCGCTAATGACACTGCCCTAGGGAAGCGCTGATTAAATCGTTATCGGATTTCATTCTTGGATTTTTATCCAATGCAAGGAGTAAGTCGACGCGAATAGCGAGCTATTTAAGGAGGCTTATGACGCAGCATTGGATAAAAATACATATGAAATTCGATTCTGCGAATTAATCAGTGCTTCCCTAGCCCACTATAGGGATACCGGTCGGCGGGAAGATGAGGAAATGGTAAATGGTGAATGGTAAATGGTAAATGAAGGTGGGTGCCCTTCGGGCGCCAGTATAAATGCCGCGAAGCGGAATTATAAAACTCATCGCCCGAAAGGGCGATACCACACCCCCTGAACCCTCTGAACCTTTTGAACCCTCTGAACCCTCACCCCTAAAGGGGAAACGACTCACTATGATTTATGCGTCGCTTTGCTCCTTCAAATCATGTTCGCTGTGCACGCCGAAGGCGTATCCACAGGCCCCCTTCACAACCCTCTGAACCCTTAGTTCTCCTATATCGTATACGCTACAGCAAATTGTTCCTACTTTTTCTATATTTCCCTTACAAAACTATGCTATAATATATTTAAAAGGATAAAAATCAGGAGTAGGCCGTTCTGCTCATATTTTTTATAAAAGTTTCTGTGAAGTGGATTGATTTACAGAAACTTTTATTTTCCCGGAGGAAAGAACACAATGGGAACCATCTCTTCCGCACACCGAAGGACAGACGGCGCGAAACTGAAGAAAAGGAGGAAAACATGGCGGATATAGAGAAGTTTCGCGGGGCACTGTATGGAAGTGCCTGCGGGGATGCACTGGGCTATCCCCTGCAGAATTTCTCAGTGGGGCGTATACAGCACAGGTTCGGCCCCTTCGGCCTCCGCACCCTGGTGCGGGATGCAAAGAACGGCAGGAAGGCGCCTATCTCTGAAAACACACAGATGATACTGGCCACCATAGACGGGATCCTATGGGCAGACGCCAAGAAATTAGACCTGGTGGATGGAATTTACCGCGGATATATGCGCTGGTACTACAGCCAGACAGGAGAAGAACCCCGCCGGGGGCAGCGGACCTGGATGAGACGGCAGCCCCATGAAAGAGAATTCTGCCTGGTGAGGGAAAAATTCATGCACGCCCGCAGGAATCCGGAAGAAGGCCTTTTAGGTGCCTTCTCCAAGGATGCCAAAGGCTCCACCAAGGTGAAAGTGAATGACTGCAGAGGGAGCGCCGCCCTGGCAAGGGCCATTCCTATCGGCCTTATTTTTGCAGGAGACAGCAAAGCCGCCTTTGACGAAGCCGTCAAAGCAGCTGCTCTCTCTCACTCCGACCCCGTAGGCTACTACGCTGCCGGCGGCCTGGCAGCCCTGATTTCCTGCCTGGCCTACGGCCTCACCCTGCCCAAAGCACTGGAAAGAGCGGAGGCCCTTCTGGGCAAAGTCCATAAAACGGACCCCATCCTCTCCCTTCTGGGAGCGGCGGAAGAACAGGCCAACAACCACCCTGCCGGCAAGACAGGCACCTGGGACCACATCGACAGCATCGCCTCCCTGGGAAGCGGTGAAAACGCCGAAGAAGCCCTGGCCATTGCCGTCTACTGCGCCCTGGCCGTAGACGACCCCCTGGACGCCCTCATCATCTCCGCCAACCACTCCGGCAAGAGCAACACCACCGCCGCCATCACCGGCGCCCTGGAAGGCGTCCGCTTCGGCAAAGGCTTCATCCCTGCCTACTGGGCGGATATCCTGGAAGGCAGCACAGCCCTCGCCTTCATGACGGATAAACTGTACTATGTATATGAGAAATACCATCCCATGAAATAAAGAAAAGCCTCGGAAAACTCCGGGGCTTTTTTATTTGGGGAACGGGCGGGCATAAGACTGTCATCCGTTGTCCGCTGTCCGCTTACCGCTATCAGCTTACTGCTGTCCGCTTGCTGTTTTCCTTCCCATCGTCCACAGTCATCCTGAACGCAAGAGGGTTCAGGCGCTATGTGGCGCCCAGGTTCAAGCCGCCGCCGGGCCTAAGGCCCTGGGCGTCTAAGGTTCTGCCCACAGAGCGGGCTGGTTCAGAGGGGAGTTATGTAGATTGCTGCCGTTGGCGCCATCATATAAGCCGCCTCCGGCGGCTATAAAATTGCGGCGCAGCCGCTACCGCAACCTTTTGAACCCGCTCGCTGAAAGCGGGCAGAACCTTTTGAACCTTATGAATCCGGGCCGCGAAGCGGCCCCTTGATACTCTCCCTTCCTTTACCGGACTATATCGGCAGAGAGGCGAAAAGGCCGGGCGAAGGCCTTTCCAATCCCCGCGGCGCACAATCCATGGAAGCGGGGAGGAAAGGAACGGAGCCTTCATGAATTTCACCTCTCCGACGCGTCGAAAACTCCATAAAAACTCCTGAAGATGACCTGCTAGGGGGAGCGCTGCTTGAATCGTTATTGAATTTTATTCTTGTGTTTTTGCTCAATACAAGGAATCAGTCGACGCGAATAGTAAACTATTTAAGGAGGCTGATGACGAAGGATTGAGCAAAAACACTTATGAAATTCAATTCTGCGATTTAAGCAGTGCTCCCCCACAATCCTGGTGGCAATATAGCGTACTTTTTCTTCTTTGACGACACAGACATTCCGCTCCAGCGGCTACCTGCGGGCAGCACTGATTCATTGGCAGAGTCTGATTTCATAAGAATTTATACGCACTACTTCGTCATGGAATTCCT
>NZ_UPZP01000131.1 GCF_900538805.1 uncultured Dialister sp. | reverse complement strand
AGCTTAGCGCCGTCAGTGACGCGTCAGCTCACTGCTTCCCGAAGTGACTTTCCGCCTCAATCAGCCGATACACCAGCTCACCGGCATCATAGAGATCCTTTTCCTTCAGGTTTTCCTTATTGGTATGGAAATCGTTCATGCCTACGCCCACCAGCACAGAGGGGAAGCCCTTGGTGCCGAACCAGTTGGCATCGCTGCCGCCGCCGGAGGGAGCCACTTTGACAGGGAATCCCGCTGCGCTGCAGGCGCCTTTGAAGAGGCGGAGGGCCGGATCCGATTCTTTGACCAGGAAGGCGTCGTAGGCCTTTTCTTTTTTAATTTCCAGAGACCCCTCCGGGAACTTTTCAGCAGCTTTCCGGAAGGCATTTTCCATGTCAGAAACTACTTTCTCCAGCTTTTCGCTGCTGCGGCTCCGGGCTTCTCCGTGGACCACGCAGCGGTCGGGGACGATGTTGACGGCGGTGCCGCCTTCGATGGTGCCTAGGTTGCAGGTAGTTTCTTCATCGATACGCCCGTTGGGGCAGGCGGCGATGCCAAGGCCCGCCATGGCGATGGCGCTGGTACCCTTTTCCGGGCACATGCCGGCGTGGGCTGCCACGCCGTGGCAGATGAAGTCCAGGGTGTATTCCGAGGGGCCTGCGTTAAAGACGGAGCCCGCAGGGCCGTCGGCGTCCAGGGTGTAGCCGAAGTCAATGCTTTGGATATACTCTTCCTCAATATTCCGGGAGCCGAAGAGACCGATTTCCTCCTGCACCGTGAAGATGACTGTAATCTTTCCATGGGGAATGTAGTTTTCCTTCATCAGGTGGAGCCCTTCCAGAATGGCGGTGACGCCGGCTTTGTCATCGCCGCCTAAGATGGTATTTCCTTTGGAGCGGAAAACGCCGCTTTCCAGCACCGGCTCAATGTTCCGGCAGCATTCCACGCAGTCCATGTGGCCGGTTAAGGCGATGGACGGAAGGCCCTCTGCGTTTCCGTTGAAAGTGGCGATGAGGTTGCCGGCATTGCCTCCGTTAATGGAGCCGCCGTTGTCCTCCACAATCCGGGAAGCGCCCAGTTTCTTCAGCTCCTTCTTCAGGTAATCGCAGACCTCCCGCTCTCCCTTGCTGGGAGCGTATATTTTGACCAGGTCTGTAAAAGTCTTTCTCATTCGTTCTTCATTGACCATAGAAAGCACCTCTTTATTGAAAATTTCATAGGGCCCATGCCCTGTCCCTATTATAATGGCCGCGGCAGGAAGAGTCCAACTTGACGGATGATGGATGCGCCCCTATGATGAAGAAAAGGAGGTGATGCCATGAGACGATGGATTATGCATGTGGACATGGACGCTTTTTTCGCGTCGGTGGAACAGCGGGACCACCCGGAAATGAAAGGAAAGCCGGTCATCGTCGGCGGGAAGAGCCGCCGCGGCGTAGTGGCCACCGCTTCCTATGAAGCCAGGAAATACGGCGTCCACTCGGCCATGCCCGTTTCCAAAGCAAGGGAGCTCTGCCCCTTCGGCATTTTTGTGGAGCCAAGGTTTCAGGTGTACAAGGAAACGTCCGACAGGATTCATGAAATCATGCTCCACTATGCCGCGGCCTACGAACCCATTTCCCTGGACGAAGCGTTCCTGGACATATCGGCCATGGGAAGCCAGTATCCCACGCTTGGCGCCATCGGGAAGGCCATTAAGAAGGAAATCCTTGAAAAAACGGAACTGGTGGCTTCCGTGGGCATTGCACCTAATAAATTCCTGGCCAAAATGGCCAGCGACATGGACAAGCCCGACGGCCTTTTCATCATTCCCTACGGAAAGGAAAAGGAAATCCTCCGCCCCCTGCCGGTGCGCCGCCTCTGGGGCGTGGGGAAGGTGACGGAAGGGAAACTGATCAAAGCAGGCTTTCGGACCATAGGAAATATCCAGGACGCCTCGGTGGAAGAGCTTGCCGCCATTCTGGGAAACCAGGGAGGACTCCTGAAGCGCCTTGCCTTCGGTGTGGACGACAGGCCGGTGGAGGCACAGCGGGAAATCAAATCCATCGGCGATGAATCCACCTATGAAACGGATATTTCCGACCCCGCTGTCATAGAAAGGGAAATCGCCATCCACAGCGACATCGTGGCCCAAAGACTCAGAAAGCAGGGACTCACCGCCAGGACGGTGACCCTCAAAATACGATTCGCCTCCTTCCGCACGGTGACCAGGGCCATCTCCTTTGACGAAGGCACCAGCCTGCAGGAAGAAATCTACAGCTGCGCCATGGACCTCCTTGGTAAAATCCCCCTGACCGAAGGGGTGCGCCTCATCGGCGTCACCGCCTCCCGCCTGGGCCCGCCCCTCTCCATGGCCTCCCTCTTCTCCGAAGAGAGGGATAAAAGAAACCGGGCCGCCCGGGCCATGGACGAAATCCAGGCCAGGTTCGGCAAAAAGGCCCTGCAGAAAGGATTCTGGCTGGAAGAGAAGAAATAACTGCTGCCCTGATGGACGGTGGGATGTATTCCCAAACGCAGGAAGGGGCGCCCGCCTTCGGCGGGCAGGGGCTTCAGCCCGGCGCTTCCGCGGGGCTGAAGGTTGTGTAGAAGGGATCTATTCGTGTCCGCTGTCTGTGCCCGGCTGGTAGCTCCCGCCGGCTGGTATTTATCCACATGTATGTCACTAACGGCGTGTACCGAGATCCTTCGCTTACGCTCAGGATGACGGCGAGAGGCGGGAGCTGCTGTTCGGCAGTCATCAGTTCACTGGGATACTCTCTGCTTACTGCTGCATGCTATCTGCTGGTTCCTTCCCGCCGGGCACGGTCATCCTGAACGCAGTGAAGGATCTCGGTAAGAACAGCAAGTGAGAAAATGCCGGTAAATACTAGTCGGCGGGAAGAAGATGGCAAGCGGTCATTCGACAGCCGTACCATCTCTATATTTCGCCCCCTCTGGGCGAAGCGAACATAACCCTTTTACACAGCTTGGCGTCAGCGGCGCCCTCTTTACCGGCGTCCGGGAATACAGCCCATGGTCCGTCGGTAAGCGGATAGCTGATAGCGGATAGCGGTCACTCACCGGCCCGCTCATCCATAGCCCAAAGGCTTTTGACAGGGCCCCTCTGCATTAGGTATGATAGGGAAAGGGAAAATTATATTCTTTTTAAAAGCAGAGGAGGAACTGCTATGAAATCATTAGTATTATGGTCATCCCGTACAGGAAATACGAAAGCCGTGGCCCAGGCCATTTATGACGCCCTTCCGGGAGATAAGGACATCATAGAAGAAGGCCGGGAAAAAGATGTTTCCGGCTATGACATCATCTTTGTGGGATTCTGGGGCTTCAGGCGGGGCGCCGACATGGCTGCCAGAAGAACCCTCTCCGGCCTCCACAACCGGAAAGTGGCCATTTACGCCACCGCCGGCACCTACCCCGATTCACCGGCGGCCAGAGACTATCTGGAAGCCGCCGCTGCCCTTTTGCCAAAGGATTCCACCTGCCTTGGCACCTTCATCTGCCAGGGACGGGTTCACTCCTTCCATGTAGGAAAGCGGAGTGAACACAAGGCAGAGGTCCATCCCATGACGCCGGAAAGGCTGAAACGCCTGCAGGAAGCGGAAAAGCATCCCAATGAAGAGGATTTCAGAAATGCCGCTGCCTGGGCACTGGATATGGTGGAAAAGGCGGGCCGTTGAGGTAATGGAGTCACTGGCTGTTGAGGCACTAGCGGCAGGTGGCTGTATTCCCGAAGGTTGACAGCCCCTGCGGGGCTGAGGGTTGAGCCGGCCGCCGGGCCTGCGCCCTGGGCTGGCAGGGTTCTATCCGGGACCGGCTGGCGCCTCCCGGATGGGTTCAAAGGGTAGTTATGAAGTACCGCTGCGCTGGCGAGGAAGGCGCCCTGCCGGGCGCCATTTCATATGCCGCCTGTCGGCGGCGCCAGCCGCGTTGCCGCGAAGCGGCATATATATTCATCGCTCCGTAGGAGCGATACCACCCCCTCTGAACCTTCTGAACCCTTTGAACCCTATTTTCGGGGAATACAGGTAAGCACCGATTTGAGGCATTTGAGGCATTAGTCGTGAAAGACAGGAACCGCATGAAAGGACAAATGACACTGGGCATATCCGCCTCCATCATGGCGGCCCTTTTATTTACCGTCATGGACGTGAGCGCCAAGGTGCTCGCCCCACTGGGCATGGGCGAAATCACCTTTATCCGAGGGCTGGCGGGCCTCCTTTTCATTCCCCTTATCGCCCGTCATGAAGGGAAACCCCTGTTTTCAGGGAAAGACAGGCTTCTGCTTCACCTTAGAGGATTGTTTGGAGGATTTGGCATCCTCCTTTTCTTCTACAGCCTTTTGGGAATGAAACTGGGGGATGCGGAAATCCTGGTGCAGCTTTCCGCCTTCTTCATGTGCATTCTTTCACCCATCTTCCTGCATACCCGGCTTTCTACCGCCGTGATGCCCTGGCTGGCAGTTATTGCGGCCGGTGCCGCCGTGGTACTGCAGGTATGGAACTTTGACGCATTTAACGGATATGCCCTTCTGGGTGTGATTTCCTCCTTCTGCACCGCTTCCGCTTATACCTGCATCGGCAGACTCACGGAAAAGGGTGGACACTCGGGAGCGGAAATCGTTTTTTATTTCCAAATCTATTCCATGATAGGCGGGGCAGTTCTCATGCTGGGCCACATGGTTATGCCGGAAGGAGCAGACTGGCTCTGGATTTTCTTCATGTCCTTCTCCGCCCTCTTCGCCCAGGTGGCCCTCACCTGGGGCTGCACCCATATTCCGCCGGTCATTGTGACCTTCGCCATGTACACGGGCATTTTTTTCCACATCCTGGCAGGCTGGATCCTGTGGGGCGAGGAGCTCACGGTTTTCTCCTGGGCAGGGGGCGCAGTCATCGTCTTTGGAAGTGCTATGCTGCTGTGGAAGACAAGGAAGTGCTAGGGGGCAGTAGAGACATATGTGGCGCTGGGCG
>NZ_UPZP01000130.1 GCF_900538805.1 uncultured Dialister sp. | reverse complement strand
GCGTCGACTGATTCCTTGCATTGAATAAAAATACAAGAATGAAATCCGATAACGATTTAATCAGCGCTTCCCTAGAATCGAAAACTCTTGTTGCCCCTTGAGGGGCCATAGGGTGTACGGGGTGAAGCGCCGTGAATGACCGCTATTGTGGAACTGACCGCCGACAGGCGGCCTGCTTGCAATGTGTATCATTTGAGCTTTTCCCGCAGCGCCCCGCGCCGCTGCCGCGGCCCTCTCCCTCCTGAAAGGGGGCGCAAGGGATTAGTGGCGCTTTCTAACACTGCCTTTCCTTAAAGGGGGCGCAGGGGGGCCGGACAGTCGTTGGTAAGGGGACAGCCGATTTTCACCGTCCCACTGTCCCACTGTCCCACTATCTCACTATCTCACTATCTCACTATTTCACTATTTCACTAGCCCACTAGCCCACTAGCTCACTAGCTCACAGCTTATGCACCAGTAGGAATCGTATTTTTTCCATCAGACTCATTCCGGCAAGGCAGTTCTTTCTGGCTTCTCCGATGATGGCGGCGGCTTCTTTCTTTTCTTCTTTGGAAAGGGGTATGCCGGAGAAGCGGGATTTCACCAGCATATCCATGAGGCGGTCGAAGTTCTTGAACCGCTTATCGCTGGCGAAGGCTTTCTTTCTCTCTTCGTAGGTTCCTTTGGCGGAAATGCCTGCGTAGAGGGCAAGGCGGTCCATGTAGTCCAGAAGGCGGTTGAAGGCGGATTTGCTTTCCGGTGCAGCGGCAAGCAGGCGTCTTACGCCGGTGAGGCGGTAAGCGGCAAAGCCCATGGCTGCCAGGAGAAGAAGGGGAATGAGGAGAAGGATTTTCGGGAATGGTTTGGCGGCGGAAGGCGCAGGATTCTGCTGTGCCAGCTTTGGCGGCGGATTTCCGGCCTGGCTGTTCTGCCGGTTCTGGCCGTCCTGCCGGTCGCTGTCCTTTGGCTGGTTCTGGGGTTGGGAGTTCCTTTCGCCCTGTCCGGTCTTATCCTTCTCATCTACCGGTGCGTCCGGTGCGCCGCTGTCGTTTTTCTGCTTGTCCGCAGGAACGGGGAAGGGGTTGTCGGTGCCGTCATAGCCCGGTGTCATTTCCACCGGCCGCCAGCCCAGGCCGTCCACATAGACTTCTGCCCAGGCGTGGGCGTGGTGATCATTGATGCTGTACTGATGAAGACCGTCCTGTGAAATGGGGGCGTCCTTGATTTCATCAGCCCCCACGGTGAGGCCTGCAGCGTAGCGGGCGGGGATGCCGGAAGCACGGAGAAGCATGACGGCGGCGGAAGCAAAGGAGGTGCAGTAGCCCTTTTTGCTTTCGGTGAGGAAATAGGTGACAAAGTCCTTTCCCTCCGGCGTTCTGCCGGGATTTGTGGTATAGCGGTAATTAGAAGCCAGGAAACGGCGGATATCCTCTACCCGCTGTCGTTTTTCCGAAAGGCTGGAAACGGGGGTGATGGGCCCCAGGGCAGAGAGGCCTTCTTTCACGGAATCCGGAATATCCAGGTAATGGCTGTATACGAAGCGGCGATATTCCTTCTCCCCGTCCAGATAGGTGCGGAAATAGGGGTCGCTGCTGTTTTCCCTGTCCATCATGGAAATGAGGGCACCGGAAGGGAGCTGCCACACATAGGTGCTGTAGGCCTTGCCTTCCCGGCTTATGGGAGCGCGGTCATAGGCAAATAGGGGGGCACCGAAGCTGGCATCATAGGGAAGAAGGAGAAAGCGGGTCTTTTCATATACCGCATCTACGGTAAAATCTTTTTTCAGCTCTTCCACGGTCTGCCCATTTCCCAAATAGTTGGAAAGGGTCTGGGAGAGGGCAGGGCTCCGGGCGATGACTTCCATGAGCCAGGCGCCCTGGTCGTACCATTCGCCGTTATTCTTGTCAAATAAATGCTTAACCCCTTCATAGCGGTCATCGGGCAGATCCTTCCACTGATTATTTCCATACTCTCCGCCGCTCCAGCTCCGAAGGTAGAGACGACGGGAGGTATCGGAAGTTTCAATATCCGCAATGATACGGCCGGAGTAGCGGATGCCATTCACATTGCCCAGTTTCTGCCGTCCGGCGGTGCCCTTCATCATGCCGGTGTAAGCATTGCCTGCATGGAAGATGGGGTCGTAGGGATCCACGAAGGACACGATTTCTTCCTGCATTCTGGAAAGGATGGCCGGCTGCTCATAGCGGCTTTCCGGAATCACAAGGGAAAGGATTAGGCCGATAACCAGGGCGGAAAGGAAGGCCGGCACCTCTGCATGGGAGAGAGGGCCGCCCTTCAGCCGGGCAGGCAGGGAAATCATGTAAGCGCTGGAAAGGGCAAGGGCCAAAGACGGAGGATTGATGCCGAAGTAGAAGCCTAGCAGCAGAATGCCCAGGGAAAGAAGGGACGAAAGGATGGCGCCGCCTTTGGAAATGGATGCACAGAGGAAGAACCAGGAAAGGAGGAGAAGAATGTATACCTCCGCCGCCATGGAAGAGGCTCCCTCAGGCAGGCGGGGAATGACAAGTTCTACATCATAGGGCTCCTTCAGGGTGGTGAGGAAGGGAATGGAAAGGGCGGTGAAACTCTTTTCCATGGATGAATGGAATAGGATGAGGACTGCCGCCAGGCAGACAAAGAGAACCGCCATCAGGGGGAAGCGCTTCTTTTCCGGCAAAGCGGAAAGGAGGAAGCTCCCTGCCATGACCAGAAGGAAGGAAAGAATGGCGAAAAAGAATGTGCTCTGCCCGGTGTAGGAAAAAAGGAGGGACACCGTTCCGGCGCTGCCCAGGGCGGTGAGGAAAGCGGAGAAGAAAGCAGTTTTTGTCATTATGCATTCCCTCCCAGAGCGTTATAAATGGCATCCCTGCCGGACAGGGCAGTCCCTGCACCTTCAGCGGCGCACCAGACTGTGGGTGAAAGCTGGGGCGGGCAGGGGGGATGGGGATTTCCGGTGATATAGCAGATAGGAACGTAGGGCGAAAGGTCGGCCCCCATCAGGGCCCCTTCGGCGCCTGCCCGAAGGAAACCGGACAGGGCGTCCATCCAGTCATCTCTGGTGCGGATGGTCTGGGAAACGGAACCCTTCGCGGTGGCAAAGACGAATCGGAAGGGAATGCGGGCGGACAGCAGGGCCAGTCCTGCAGAATAGAGGGCATCGCCCACTATATCCCGGAGCATGGCATTTCTTTCATAGTCCGCTGCCAGAACGATACGGCTGCTGCCGGAAGGAGCTGAATCGCGCACATAGACCTCATCCTTTCGGGCCGTTACCTTCCAGTTGATGAGATGGGGATTATCGCCGGGCTTGTACTCCGTGGCACCGAAGTACTCCTTATCCTCGCTTCCTGCTATGCGGCGAAGGATGGAAAGGGCAGCAGCAAAGGTGCCCACCTGACGGGGATAAACAAGGAAGGAAGAGGCGGACAGGTCCCTTTTGAAATGGAAGAGGGCAAAAGGATCTTTCCAGAAAAGGCTGATTTTTTCGGGAGAATAACGTCCGCAGTGAACCATATCCCTGGTGAAATAAAAGACAAAGCCCTCTTTCTTCTCTTCATAGGCTTCAAAAGGAGCGCCGTCCAGCAGCACCTCCAGAGAAGAGAGAAAAGGCAGAAAAGGGCTTTTCAGGGAAATTGCGATTTCCGCCTTTTCACCCCGCACCACATGGGAAGGCGCGGACAGAGAGCACACCACTCTTTTCCCCGCCTGCCGGCTCCCGAAGTACAGGGCAGCCGGAGGCAGAAGAAGCATGAGGAAAAGCAGGAAGGCATCATACTGGTCGTAAATTACCATGAGGAAAAAGGCCATGAAAAGAAGAAATACATAGTAAAATCGGCCCATTTACTCCTCCTTCAGCGATGGCAGGGGCAGGGAAGAAAGCAGCTCGGTGAGCACCGATTCCGCCGTCTTTCCGGCATACCGGGCATCGCCGGTGAGGGAAATACGGTGGCCCAGGGTATAGGGGGCCATCGCCGCCACATCATCGGGGGTGGCATAGGATCGTCCTTCCATGAGGGCATGGGCGCGGGCCATGGAAGAAAGGGCCATGGTGCCTCTGGGGGATACACCAAGACGGATATCCGGATGATTCCTGGTGGCCCGGGCAATGTCTACCATGTAGCCGTACAGGCTTTCCTCCACATGAATGCGGGATACCTCCTCCCGAAGGGCCAGAAGCCCTTCAGGGGTAATGACGGAAGAAAGGCCTTCGGCAGGGTTCTTCCTTTCGCCGGAAAGAATGCGGATTTCATCCTCCCTTTCCGGATAGCCCACGGTAATGCGGATCATGAAACGGTCTGTCTGGGACTCCGGCAGCTCCTGGGTGCCGGAAGAACCGAAGGGGTTCTGGGTGGCCATGACGATAAAGGGCTGGGGCACGGCGTAGGTCTTCCCGTCCACCGAAAGCCGCCCTTCCTGCATGACCTCCAGCAGGGCGGACTGGGTTTTCGGGGAGGCCCGGTTGATTTCATCGGCCAGGAAGAAATTGGTCATGGCGCTGCCCGGCATGTACCGGAAGGTACCGGAATTCTTATCGTACATGGAAAAGCCCGTAATGTCCGAAGGCAGCACATCGGGGGTAAACTGCATGCGCTTGTAGTCCAGCCCCAGCACATGGGTAAAGGCCACGGCAATGGTGGTTTTCCCGACACCGGGAATGTCATCGATAAGGATGTGGCCGCCGGCCAGGATGGCCGTCAATATCCGGCGCAGCACCTCGTCCTTGCCCAGGACAGCCTTTCCCGTTTCAGAAAGGATAGCATCAATGGTTTCTTTTGTATTCATAGGGATACCTCAATTCTTGGATACATGGTTAATATATTACTTATTATACTCCTTGGGGGAAGGGGGTTCAGGCGCCTTCGGCGCCCGGGTTCTATGGTGCCATCGGGGCTCCGCCCCCCCCGGGCACCATGGGCTGTGCCCACAGAGCGGGCCGGTTCAGAGGGAGTTAAAAATGCCGCCTGGCGGCGGCTATAAATTGGGGCTGTGAAAAAATGATTGAGTCTCTATCAGATAGTTAGGCAACCTGGCGGTAGACGCCTTATCATAGGTCTGCA
>NZ_UPZP01000129.1 GCF_900538805.1 uncultured Dialister sp. | reverse complement strand
CTCCTTAAATAGCTCGCTATTCGCGTCGACTTATTCCTTGCATTAAATAAAAATACAAGAATGAAATCCGATAACGATTTAATCAGCGCTTCCCTAGCACTCAAATAAATTTGATTTCAAGCTCCTTCCCCAGACCATGGGCAATCTTGTTCAGAGTAGCAATCGAGGGTAATGACTGACCCTTTTCAATCCTGCTGATATTAGACTGACGGATGCCGGTACGCTCTGCCAGCTCTGACTGCGTAAGATGCTGTTCATTCCGTGCTTTCAGCACCATCATCATCAGCCGGTACTCCAGCTCATGATCATCCCATTCCTTTTTGAAATCAGGATCCTTCATCTGTTCTTTCAGATATCTGTCGAAATCATCCATTACACTCACCTCCTTACCTTCCAAAGCGCCTGAAATAATCCGCTCGGATATCTTTCGCCCGCTGCAGCTCTCGTCTCGGCGTTTTTTGTGTTTTCTTAATAAAGCCATGCGTCAGGACCGCTCGATTTCCAATAATGAAGAAATACATAACACGGCTGATATTTGTGCCTGATTTCGCGCGAAGCTCAAAAATGCCATCCTCCAACGATTCTGACAACGGCATTCGAAGAGAAATACCCATATCCTGCAGGGCCTGAATCGAACGAAGCATTTTTTGCCGCATCTTAATGTCTAAGCCGTCTAAAAACTCCTTCACCGGAACCCGTCCGGTCTAGTCCTCGTAGAATTTAATTTCCATAAGAAATATTCCTTTCTTGATATATTATATATCAAGAAAGGAATATGAGCAAGACGAATAAAATTTACCAGAAAGCTTCAGAAGGGAGAAAGGGTTATAGGATTCAGAGGGAAGGTGGACGGGCCTTTGTCCCCGAAGGTTGTGGCCACCTATCGGCGGTGGGTGGTGGGCGTCTTTTAATTCGTATAAGACGCCTCTTATGATAAAACCCTCACAACCGCCCTTGCGGGCGAAAGGGAAAACAGGCCAACCGGGCTTCGCCCGATGGAAATGCCTCCCCCTTTGGTACCTTCGGTACCACCTTCCCACCCGCCAGCGGTGGGACTATGGACGCTAGGCATTGTGCCACATGTCTCTGTGGGGAAGCATAGAGCGGTTTATTCTGCCCCCTGAATAGGGTGGCAAAGGAACTGGATTTGTAGGGAAGCAAAGCGACCCGAAAATCCAGTGACATGCTTTCCCGTGGAGGAAGTCCGGCGAAGCCGGATAGGGGGGTAGCCCCCGGAGGTGGCTAATCACCGTAATGCTTTTCACAACATATGAAATCAAGGCAAAGTGCAGAGCAGACTTCCCCCTCCGGGGGAAGTACCGCCGCAGGCGGGGATAGGGGTGTATTTCCCTCGCGCCAAAGGCGCGGTTGTATGGTTTTCCCCGCCCGCAGGGCGGTTTGCCTGTTTTCCCCGGACGACAGCCCGGTTGTAAAGGTTTTATACAAACTGGCGGCGCAGCCGCCCACCACAACCCTCGCGCCATAGGCGCGTCAAACCTTAGAACCTTTTGAACACTGTGAACCTTCACGCCCGCAAGGCATGTCCATAAAAAAATTCCCTGACACCATAGGGCATCAGGGAAAAACATATCATACCAATGACAACTTACCTGTCAGAATCGCTGGGAATCTTGGAACCTTTATTATTGAAGACTGTATCCTGGGTTTCCAGAATCTTTTCAGCTTTATACGCAGCCGCCGGGCTGTCCTTTTTCAGGTTCTCCACTCCCTCGGTGATCTCCTCATCCAATACCACGCCTTTTTTGATTTCTTTATCCACTTTCTCCATGATAAAGACCTCCTTTGTAAGACCATTGGAATCATTCCGATCTCCAGTTATATTATAATACTTATGTAAGACTTATGTAAGGAAATGTTAAGTAGCCGCTCCGCGACCCGGAATGACAGTGGGAAGTACGCAGCGCAGTCTGACATCTGATTTCTGACTTCTAACATCTAATCCACGCCCGCAGGGTGTATCCATTTTATCTGCCACAATTATGGTATAATAGCGGTATAGAAAGGATGTGATTTTATGCCTAAGATTATCCCCATCAAAGACCTGAAGGACACAGGAAAAATGTCTGAACTCTGCCACAGCTCCCATGAACCGGTTTTTGTTACGAAAAACGGCTACGGAGACATGGTGCTTATGAGCATGGAAGTGTACGAAGAAATGCGCCGAAAAGAAAGCCTCTACCGGGAACTGGAAACTGCTGAAGCCCAGATAGCAGAAGGCAAGGTGGCACCGGCCAGAGAAGCACTGGCGGAATTGAGGAAGAAATATGGTCTATAAACTTCTGATCGCTGAGCAGGCAGAGAAGCAAATCGAAAAGGCCATAGCATATGTAACTGAAGTACTGAAAAATCCGAAAGCCGCTGCTGATATTCTGGACGATATTCTCCACGTCTACAATACCCTGGAAAAGGATGCTGCCAGCTTCGCCTTTTGTGAGGATAGTTACCTTCGTGCAAAAGGATACCGCAAATTCTCTCTTTATAAACATGACTACATTGTTATTTATCGCGTTAATGAAGATATTGTTTATATAGCAGGCTTTTTCCATATGCTTGAAAACTACAGAATGAAATTATAATAAATGAATGCAAAAGGCAGGAAGTGCTCCGACACTTCCTGCCTTTTTTACATTTCCCTACGCACGATGAACATGGAGTTCCTTCATCAAAGCGTCCTGAAGGACCTTTGAAAAATTAACCTTGTTCTTTGTCCCAAGCACATCAAGCCAGTGCGGGATGGTCACATTCTTTCTCACCGCCCTGGTATCATATTTCTCCCGATACGCCTGGGTATCGGCAGAGATAAGATTCACAAAGCCCCCTTCCGGAGCCTTCATTTCCTGCATGGCACTGGCCCGTGGAACCGGCGCTCCGTCCTCCTCCATAGACCACAGAGTCAGATTCAGCACATCCGACGCCATATCCAGCGCCTCCTCCAGCGTATCCCCCTCAGTCATGCAGGCATAGGAAGTATGATCCGTAATGTCAGGGAAATTTACAAGATACCCGCCTTCCTCAGCAGGTGTAAAAACGGCAGGAAATATATACTTCATATGACTCACCTCTCCATAGAAATACCGGCCTGTCTTAAGATTGCCTTAGCCGTGCCGGTCTTGACCTCCTTCGAATGGCGGCCGATAGGAAATTGACGATTCGTGATAGGGCTGTACCACATATCATGATTTCCTCCACTGCGAACAAATACACATCCGTGACTCTTAAGAATCTTAATCAACTCAGATGTTTTCATATCACCAGCTCCTGTATTTATTATAATACACATTTATGCGCATAGCAAATAAATGATTCAGACTGCATTGCCCTCGACGGTTATGATCCCTGAAAGGGGCAGAATAAACCGCTCTACACTTCCATCCGAATCATGCAGCACAACGCTGAGTACCCATAGTCCCACCGCGAAGCGGGTGGCAAGGGAACTGGATTCGTAAGGAGACGCAGTCGACTGAGAATCCAGTGACACGCTTCCTCCGATGGGAAGGTGGTGGCGCCAGCCACCAAAGGGGGCCGCCTTTCCCCCGCCCTTCAGGGTGGTTGTATGGTTTTCCCAGCCACCAGCCACTAGCTACCAGCCACAGTATAACAGGGAGATTTCTCCACTCCACTTCGCTACGGTCGAAATGACAATGTGGCGCAGCCCCTCGATCCCAATCCCAATCTTCGATCCCAGCTGCTTTGCGGCTGCGCGTGTTATTTCCACCTATATCCACAGTCTAGGCACTTCCTCCTTGGGCTGTCATTAGGGAAGCGCTGATTAAATCGTTGTCTGCTTTTATTCTAGAATTTTTATGCAATGCGAGGAATGGGACGACGCGAATAGCGAGCTATTTAAGGAGTCCTATGACGAAGCAGTGCATAAAAATTCTTATAAAAGCAGACTCTACGAATTAATCAGTGCTTCCCTAGATACCATACAGCCGCCCATGGCGGCTTTTCCTTTTTCTACTTCCTTTATAGCCTCTTCCGTGAGAAGGCCGTATAGAATAGGCACGGTGTGTACGGAACCGCATTTGGGACAGGGGATTTCTTTTTTCCGGAATTTTATTTTCATCATAACCTCCTACAGCGCCAGAGCTATCACTATGAAAACGATAATAAAGAAAAGAAACGCCCAGAATCCCCGGTGGCTTTCCTCCCCAGGCGGCGCAGGGAGCGGCGGATTTCCTCCTGCCTGCTGTCCCTTTGCCAGCGGGCATCCACAGAGGGGGCAGAAATTGACCGTACCGGACGCGCGGATGGTTCCTCCGCAGCGAGGACAGACCACGGTGTCCGGAGAAGGCGCCGCCTCTTCCTTATAGTAAGGAGCAAGCGGAGCGTGGCAGGCGGGGCAGCAGTCCCAGTACTTCCGCAGATGGTGACCGCAGCTGGGACACTCGGTGAGATACGGTTTCTCCGCCACAGGGTTCTTCTTTTTATAACTCTCATACTTCGTATAAGAAATCCCGGTGCCCGGGATTCCAAGAGTCGACCGCACGCCCTTCCTTCCGATATTCACCCGCGCCCCGCGGACGCCAAAGGACGTGCTGATGCCCCGCTTCCCCAGGTTCACCGTCACTCCGGGAAGTATTTTGATTCGTTTTTGAAATCGAAATCCCATAGGGTCTCCTTTCTGGCATGTTTTTCGTGGAAAAAGGTTCTTAAGATTAACCGGTCTTCGGCCAGAGGGTTCATTGTGCCACCGCTTGCGGGGGAAAGGTGGTACCGCTAGGTACCAAAGGGGGAAGGGTTGTGGTGGCGCCTTCGGCGATGAAGTTTTATAGGCCGCCTGGCAGCGACAGGATGTGGGCGGCCATTAAATTCATATAAGGCCGCCTCTTATAATAAAACCTTCACAACCGCGCCCTTGGCGCGATGGAAAACATGCAAACCAGGCTTCGCCCGATGGAAATGCACCCCTATCCCCGCCTGCGGCGGTACTTCCCCCGGAGGTGGAAGTCTGCTCTCCGCTTCCCTTCCCGCCTCCACCTGTCATCCTCGTATAGTAAGTGTAGGGCATGAAGTTAAATACTTCCATTGCCCACCTTGATGGGTAGGGAATCCTGGT
>NZ_UPZP01000128.1 GCF_900538805.1 uncultured Dialister sp. | reverse complement strand
TAGCTCGCTATTCGCGTCGACTTATTCCTTGCATTGGATAAAAATACAAGAATGAAATCCGATAACGATTTAATCAGCGCTTCCTTAATTTCAAACTTGTAAATATGGGAGCATATCAGTTCAGGAGGAATACAAAATGATTAAAGAAGCTATCCAGAAAATCGTCAGAAAGGGAGATCTCTCCTATAAAGAAGCCTATGATGTGATGAACGAAATTATGAACGGTGAAACCACGGCCACCCAGAACGCCGCATTCCTGGCTGCTCTTTCCACGAAGAGCACGAAGGCGGAGACCATTGATGAGATTTCCGGCTGCGCCGCTGCCATGAGGGAGCATGCTACACCGGTTCCCCATCCGGGCATGGAGGTTTTGGAAATCGTTGGTACCGGGGGAGACCGGTCCAACAGTTTCAACATTTCCACCACTGCCGCTTTCGTAGTCGCAGCGGGGGGCGTGAAGGTGGCTAAGCACGGCAACCGGGCCGCTTCCTCCAAGTGCGGCACCGCCGATGTGCAGGAAGCGCTGGGCGCTGACATTTCCCAGGATCCTAAGAAGGCCCTGGACATGCTGAAGAAGGTGGGCATGTGCTTCCTCTTCGCCCAGAAGTACCACGCAGCCATGAAGTACGTAGGACCTATCAGAAAGGAACTGGGCTTCCGCACGGTGTTCAACATTCTGGGACCGCTGACGAACCCCGCCAATCCGGACTACTTCCTCCTGGGCGTGTACGATGCATACCTGGTGGAACCGGTGGCCAAGGTGCTTGACCGGCTGGGCGTGAAGAAGGCAGTGGTGGTTCACGGCATGGACTGCCTGGACGAAGTTTCCCCCAGTGCTCCCACCCTGGTATGCGAACTGAAGAACGGATACTACCGCACCAGTGAAATCAAGCCGGAGGACTTCGGCCTCATTTGCGGCAAGAAAGAAGAACTGGTGGGCGGCACGCCGGAAGAAAATGCGGAAATCACGAAGGGCATCCTTTCCGGAAAAATCCAGGGCACAAAGAGAAATGCGGTGCTTCTGAACGCCGGCCTTGCCCTCTATGCAGCAGGAGCGGTGAAGACCATGGCAGAGGGCGTGAAGAAAGCGGCGGAGCTCATCGACAGCGGCGCTGCCTACAAAACTATGGAAGCCTACATTAAAGTATCCAACGAATAAGGTGCACCATGATTCTTGACGACATTGCACAGGAAACAAGGCGCCGCATAGGGGAGCTCAAAGAAGAGGGGTACTACGATGAAATCCACAGGAAAATCAAGGATTTCATTCCGAAGAAAGAGCACCTTTTCTACAGAAACCTTTCCAAACCCGGTCTTTCCTTCATCTGCGAACTGAAAAAGGCGTCCCCCTCCAAAGGACTCATCAGCCCCGATTTCCCCTTTGAAAAGATTGCCGAGGAATACGAAAGGGCAGGGGCCTCCGCCATTTCCTGCCTCACCGAACCGAAATGGTTCAAAGGAGACATCAATTACCTTAGAAAAGTGGCGTCGAAAGTCACCATCCCGGTGCTCCGGAAGGATTTCATCATTGATGAATGTCAGATAGAAGAAGCGGCCCTGGCGGGAGCCTCCGCCGTCCTTCTGATCGCCGCCATCCTCAAAGATGAGGAAATCAAAGATTTCATGGAAAGGGCGAAGGACCTGGGACTGGACGTCCTCTCCGAAGCCCATGATGAAATGGAAATGGAGCGTATGCTGAAAGCCGGCGCGAACATCGTGGGCGTGAACAACCGGGACCTCCGGGACTTCACCATCCACATGGAAACCACCGAAAGGCTGGCAAAGATGGTGCCACAGGATGTGCTCCTTGTTTCCGAAAGCGGCATGACCGATGAAAAAGCGGTGCACCGCATGAGACAGGCCGGCGCGGACGCCGTGCTTATCGGAGAAATGCTTATGAGGGCCGAAGACAGAAGCGGACTCCTCCAGAAAATGATACAGGAAAATTCTTAAGAAAAGGATGGAATACACATGAAAACAAGATTTGGCGAATACGGCGGACAGTATGTTCCGGAAGTACTGATGAACGAAGTCAACAGAGTAGGCGAAGCCTTCGAAGAATGCAAAAAGGACAGGGAATTCCAGGATGAACTCCACCGTCTCTTTGTCAATTACACCGGCCGTCCCTCCATGCTCTACGAAGCGGAAAACATGGAAAAAGACCTGGGCGGCCCCCGCATCTTCCTGAAAAGAGAAGACCTGAACCACACCGGAGCCCACAAGATTAACAACTGCATCGGCCAGGCCCTCCTGGCAAAGCGCATGGGCAAGACCAGGATCATCGCCGAAACCGGCGCCGGCCAGCACGGCGTAGCAGCCGCCACCATTGCCGCCCTCTTCGGCATGGAATGCGAAGTCTTCATGGGTGAAATCGACACCGAAAGACAGGCACTGAACGTGTACCGCATGAAACTTCTGGGCGCCAAAGTCCACGTAGTGAAGACCGGCTCCAGGGTCCTCAAGGACGCCGTGAACGCCGCCATGCAGGAATGGAGCCGCCGCTGCGATGATACCCACTACATCATCGGATCCACCACAGGCCCCGCTCCCTTCCCGGAAATGGTCCGCTACTTCCAGAGCTGCATCGGCCGCGAAGCCAGAGCCCAGGTACTGGAACGGACCGGACGCCTTCCCACCAGAGTCTACGCCTGCGTAGGCGGCGGCTCCAACGCAGCCGGCACCTTCTACCCCTTCATCCAGGATGCCGGCGTCTCCTTAATCGGCTGCGAAGCCGGCGGCAAAGGCATCGACACCCCCTACCATGCAGCCACCATCAGCAAAGGCTCCATCGGCGTATTCCACGGCATGAAATCCATCTTCTGCCAGGACGACGACGGTAACATTACCGAAGTCTATTCCATTTCCGCAGGCCTCGACTATCCGGGAGTCAGCCCCGAACACGCCTACCTCCATGACATCGGCAGAGCCAGATACATCGCCATCACCGACGAAGAAGCGGTACAGGCCTTCGAATACCTGGCCAAAAAAGAAGGCATCATCTGCGCCATCGAATCGGCCCACGCAGTGGCAGGCGCACTGAAAGAAGCCAAAGACATGAACAAAGACGACATCGTCGTCATCACCCTTTCCGGCCGCGGCGACAAAGACGTAGCAGCCATTGCCCGCTACCGCGGAGAAAACCTGCACGACTAAGGAGGACACTATGAGCCATATTAACGAAGCATTCAAAAACGGTAAAGCATTAATCGCATTTCTGACAACCGGCGTCCCGTCCCTCGAAGACACCGTGAGATACGTACTGGACATGGAAAAAGCCGGCGCCACCCTCATCGAACTGGGCGTCCCCTTCTCCGACCCCATCGCCGACGGCCCGGTCATCATGGAAGCCGACGTCAAAGCCCTGGCAAACCACATCCACCTGCCCCAGGTCATGGAAACGGTGAAAGAAATCAGGAAACACACCCATATCCCCCTGGTCCTCCTCACCTACTACAACCCCGTCTTCCGCTATCCGGCGGACAGATTCTTCCAGGAAGCCAGAGAAATCGGCATCGACGGCGTCATCATCCCCGACCTTCCCCACGAAGAAGCAAAGGAAATCCGCCCCCTGGCCGATGAAAACGGCGTAGACATCATCCAGATGGTGGCCCCCACCTCCGAAGAACGCATCCGCGCCAACGTCAAAGACGCCACCGGCTTCGTCTACGTCGTCTCCTCCATGGGCGTCACCGGCATGCGCGGCGACATCAAGACCGACCTCAAAGACATCATCAAAGTCGTCAGAGAAACCACCGACACCCCCGTGGCCATCGGCTTCGGCATCCACACCCCCGAGCAGGCCAAAGAAATGGCAGTCCTCGCCGACGGCGTCATCACCGGCAGCGGCGTAGTGGATATCATCAACAAAGAAGGGGATAAGGCAGATAAAGACCTCATGGACTACATCGGAGGACTGAAAGAAGCGGTACGGTGAGACCGGGAGGGGTGACGGCCCTTCGGGCCGAGGGTTCTTAAGGGGCTTAAGTTTGACACGGCCTTCAGCCGTGAGGGTTGAGGTGGGCGGCTCCGCCGCCAGTATGGATAAAACAAATTTAGTGGGCTAGTGGACTAGTGAGCTAGTAAAACCATACAACCGCCCTTCGGGCGAGGGAAATGCACCCCTATTGGTGCTTACGCACCACTTCCCCCGGAGGGGGAAGTTTTAGCGGCTCTGTGCCTTGTAATGCTTATGTCATGATCGCTTATCTGCGGTTTATTCTGCCCCCTGAATAGGGGGGAGTCCGGCGTAGCCGGATAGGGGGTGGCGAACGCAGTGAGCCAATCAGCAGAATGTTTATTATGCAATAGCAATATGATACAGAAAAGTATATCCTGTAACGCAGGCTCCTTTCTCAGAAAGGAGCTGGGCGAAGCCCTGAGGAACACCGAAAATCTGCGAAAAGAACTGACGCTGTTCCTCCGTCGCCTAACGGCGCCCCCTTCCTGAGGAAGGGGGCTATAAACTGCGGCAAAGCCGCCACCTTCCCCTCTGAACCCTCTGAACCCTTTGAACCCTCTGAACCCTCTGAACCCTCTGAACCCTCTGAACCCTTTCTTTCATAACCCTTCTACATAACCTGCCGCCGACAGGCGGCCATAACCTGCGGCGAAGCCGCGCCCCTTTTTATACCTGATACATCTATCCTGTCCACCGGACTATATGACCAGAGAGGCGAAAAGGCCTGGCGAAGAGCTTTTCCAATTCCTGCGGCGCACAATCCATGGAAGCAGGGAGGAAAGGAACGGAGCCTTCATGAATTTCACCCCTCCGGCGCGCCGAAAACTCCATAAAAACTCCTGAGGAAAAACCTGTTAGACATCCTGGTGGCAATATAGCGTACTTTTTCTTCTTTGACGACACAGATATTCCGCTTCGGTGGCTGCTCCTGGCCGATTCACTGAAGAAAGTGACCTTGAGGCCCTACCGCGCATCAGCATGGGACGAATCAGGAGTTTTTACAGTGGAAAAGAGGCGATGAAGAAATATCAATCATTTCTTCATCGCCTCTTTTCGTTTATGGAAAGATGACAGCACAAAAACACGGATACAAATCCGTGCCAGACAGTATTGCGGGCCTCTCAGAATCAGGCGCCAACGCTGAGCATACAGGAAAGTCCTGCAGCCGCCTTGAACTTGTCG
>NZ_UPZP01000127.1 GCF_900538805.1 uncultured Dialister sp. | reverse complement strand
GCTCTGTGGGCGGAACCCATGGTTCGGCGCAAAGCGCACGAACCATAGAACCCGGGCGCCAAAGGCGCCTGAACCCTCTTACTTTCGGGATTACAGCCCCTCTGCGCCCGCCCCCTGAGCGCAGTGAACACAACCTTGTTATACAACCTGCGGCGTCAGCCGCGCCCCTTCCTCACATATAGGGATATGGGCCGGCACCGCCAATGTCTCAATCACTCACACTTCCGCGTAGCATGCCTCCAGCACCTTAGGATCACAGTGAAGGATGGTATCTCCCTTTTTCACCAGGGCAATAATCTTGACGCCGGTGATTTCTTCTATCATCTTGACGTTATCCTCTTCCATGACGCCGCCTTTCCAGTTGTTGAGAATAATGCCTTTGATGGAGATATGGCGGTTCTTGATGTATTCGCAGGTGGTAACCACGTGGTTGATGGTGCCCAGGCCTGCATCTGCCACCACCAGCACCGGCAGGTGGAGCCAGCCAATGATGTCGGTTAAATAGTAATGGGCCTTTTCATCATGACGGATGGGGCAGACAATGCCGCCGCTTCCTTCCATGGTGACGTAGAGATATTTCTCAGTCACCCGTTTCCAGGCTTTCAAGATGACTTCTTTTTCTAGGGGATGCCCTTCCAGCTGAGCCGCCAGATGAGGCGATACGGCGTGCTGGTAGAGGTAGGAAAGAATCATATCCTCCGGTTCCTTGATATCGGCAAATTTGTTTACAAAGCCTGCATCGGAAGCGGCCACGGTGGGCGCGCCGCTGATGGCTGCCTTATAGTAGCCTGCGTCATAGCCGGCCTGTCTCATGGTTTTCACAATCAGCGCCGTCACGTAGGTCTTGCCGATGTCCGTATCGGTGCCGGTAATAAATAATCCTTTACTCATTTCAAACTCCCCCTTGCAATAAAATAAGGAAGAAATATTTCGTTCTTCCTTGTAATCGAATCAGTCATGGATGCCCAGTGCCTTTACCAGCCGCTTGGAAAGGAAGGCAGCCAGAATGCAGAGACAGATGTCACCGGGAACGGCCAGCAGGAAGCAATACAGAATTACCGCCCAAACGCCGATGGTTTTCCCGATGTAGAAGTTATTGATGAAATAGACGTAAATCATACCGAAAAGGTACACCACCGCCAGGCCGCAGAGGTTGGCAAAGAGCACCTTGCCGAAGGACCAGGAGCCCGACATTTCACGGATTCTTCCCGTGAGCCATGCGCCTGCAATGAATCCCACCAGGTAGCCGAAGGTGGGCTGGAAAATATAGGAAGGGCCGCCGCCTTCAGTGAAGACCGGCACCCCCACCAGTCCCAGCAGTACGTAGAGTGCCACGGAAAGGGCGCCCCGCCGGCTTCCCAGTATGAGCCCCGCCAGGGTGGTGAAAAGAAACTGCAGCGTGAAGGGACACACCGGCGCCGGAATGCGGATAAAGGCGCCGATGGCAATGAGCGCCGTAAACAACCCGAAAAGAACGATTTCCCTGGACCTGCCCCGGTCCTCATCCAATGCATTTTCCCGAACCATGTTCTCGCCTCGTTTGTAAACTAATTGTTATTCTTTTACCGTATACACGGTTTACATACGTATATAATATAACAACCTTGTCTTTATTTCAACGTTTACAATATATTTTTAAGTCAATGAAATGAGCATTTCAAAAGGAATAGATGAGTCAAATGCCCCCGCCCTACCTCACTTCTCAATGCTGCATGCCGCAGTGAGGCAGGAGATTTCTCGACTCAGAGTTTCAATAGAGCGCAGCCCCATTTCCTCACACCGTCATGCGGCTCCGCTCGAAATGACACGGCGGCGTGGAAGCATAGGGTCATGGAAAAGGAAACGGATAGTAAAAGCACAGCCCCGCCTTCCACTTGTCATCCTGAGCGCCAGCGAAGGATCCTGGTGCATGGAGTAAATATGCCAGATGGTATTAAATATCAGTCTGCGGGGCGTTACATGTCTCGCATCTGATTCCCCTCCGCTGTCACTTCGACGGTCGGGAGCTGAGTGGAGAAATCTCACTTCTCAATCGTACTGTCCGCAATGAGGCAGGAGATTTCTCGGCTCAGAGTTTCAATAGAGCGCAGCCCCATTTCCTCACACCGTCATGCGGCTCCGCTCGAAATGACACGGCGGCGGGCCGCTTACATTTTTTTCGGAATAAAAAAACTGCCACGGAATCAATCCATGACAGTCTTTTAAAACCGGAAATCAGCGAATCACAGTGCCCTTGGTATCCTTGATGAAAAGGAGTACGTTCACTGCTGCTGCCACATAAACGCAGGACAGGAGGGCGAAGGCGGCGCTGAAGCCGTGGGACTGGGCCAGGGCGCCGATAATGGCAGGAGCAAAGCCCCCAACGGCGCGGCCCGTATTGAAGATGAAATTCTGGGCGGTGGAACGGGCGTCGGTGGTATAGTTTTCAGACAGAAGGGTACCATAGCCTGCCATCATGCCGTTGCAGAAGAAGCCCAGGAAGGCGCCGCCGAAGAGAAGGGCGATAGGCGTGCCCAGGTTCACGTAGATGTACACCATGGCTGCGGCGCAGATGTAGAAAATAAGGTAGGGAATCTTACGGCCCAGACGGTCGCAGAGATAGCCGAATACGTAAATGCCCGCAATCATGCCGATAACCGTTACAATCATCCAGCCGGACATGGATTTCGTGGTGAGACCGTGTTCCTTCAGCAGAATCATGGGCAGCCACACCATAATGCCGTAATAACCGAAGTTCTGCACACTGGTCATGACGGTGAGAGAAAGGGTGGTCACCGTCTTGGAGGGGCTGGCGAAAAGGTGGGCCAGCGGGAATTTTCTTGCTTCCGCCAGCTGCTCCTCTTCCTCTGCCGTCAGGGTTTCCCCATTGGCCTTTCTGGCAGCCAGTTCCTTCTTCATTTCCTTGCGCTTCACCCACATGGGCGGTTCCTTAATGCCGTGACGGGCCCAGGCAGCCAAAAGCGCCGGCACCACGCCTACCAGGAAAAGGCCTCTCCAGCCGTAGTCCGGAAGCACCACAGCCGCCAGGATGGCCGCCAGCACAGCGCCGGCCTGCCAGCCCATGGCAACGCCGGCGGTAGCTCTGGCACGCTTGGCAGCGGGCCAGGTTTCAGAAACAAGGGTCATGCCGATGCCGTATTCCCCGCCCAGGCCAAGGCCCGCCAGGAAACGGAGAATATTGAGGTGCGTCACATTATCCGCAAAGGCGCAGGCCCCGGTAAAGATCGAAAAAATAATGATGGTGAGGGAAAAAGTATGCACTCGGCCGAAATAGTCAGCGAAGATGCCGAAGAGATAGCCCCCAAGCACCGTACCGATGAGGGTGTAGGTGGCAATGAGTCCCCCTTCCCCAAGGGTCAAGCCAAACTCGCTCACAATGGCCGCCATGGCAAAGGAAAGAATGAGCACATCCAGCCCGTCCATGGCATAACCGATGATGGACGCCCACATGATTTTCCAGCGTTCCTTCCGCGTCACACCGGTTTCTTCAAATTCCAGTTCTTCCAAAGATTTTTCCGACATAATACCCCCTAAATGGTCTTCCAAAAGAATAAAAAAACTGACCGCGCCGATTTCGGCACAAATTGTCTTATTTTATAATAGGAATTCCCATTTGTAAAGGGGGAAAAATAAAAAGGGCCGCTTCGCGGCCCGGGTTCAGAGGGTTCATAGGGTTCAGAGGGTTCAAAGGGTGGTGGTGGCGGCTTCGCCGCAATTTATAGCCGCTAAAGGCGGCTTCAAAAACTCCCTCTGAACCAGCCCGCTCTGTGGGCGGAACCTGTGGTGCCCAGGGGCGGAGCCCCGATGGCACCATGAACCTGGGCGCCGAAGGCGCCTGAACCCCCCTTACTTTCGTGAATCCAGCCAGTCACTGCCAATGACTCAAAACTCCTATTTCCCCTTCACCAGTCCTCCCTGTACTTCCTGCACATCGAAGACGGAGAGGAAGGCACTGGGGTCTATGCCGTGAACTACCTGTTTCAGCTTGGTCACTTCCAGGCGGGTCACCACGCAGTAGAGCACATCCTTGTCGTCCTTCAAGAAGCCCCCCTGACCGTGGAGACGGGTGACGGCGCGGTGCATGTCGTGGACAATGGCGTCGGACACCTGGTCGTACTCGGTGGTAACGATGAAAATGCCTTTGGACGAATCCAGACCCGTGGATACGGCGTCAATCATGCGGGAGCAGATGAAATAGGCAATGAGGGAATACATGGCGCTGTTCCAGCTGAACACGAAGCCTGCGGCGCCAAGGATGAAGAAGTTGAAGAACATGATGATTTCCCCAACAGAAAAAGATGTTCTATTATCCATCCAGATAGCCACGATTTCCGTACCATCCGTGGAGCCGCCGCTTTTGATGACGATGCCTACACCGATGCCGATGATAATGCCGCCGAAGATGGTGGACAGGAAGGGGTCCGTGGTGGCAGGCTTCATCTGTTCAAAATAAGAGGAACACAGGGACAGGATGACGATGGCATAGGTAGCCGACACTGCCAGCCCCGCCCCCAGGCGCTTATAGCCCAGATAGAAAAAGGGAAGGTTCAGTACCACGATGAGCACCGAAAAGGGCACTCCCGTCAGCGCCTGCACCAGAAGGGAAATACCGGTGACGCCGCCGTCGATGATGTGGTTGGGAATAAGGAACAGGTTCAGTCCTGCAGAATAAATAATGGCTCCAACGGTAAGTCCCAGGATTTTTCGTAAAATAGACATGACGTCTATACTTCTTCCGGCAATGGTCATACAGCCTCCATCATGGTACAAAAAAATCCGCGGTAAACGCCGCGGATTCGTTTTTTATGGCGGAAGGGATGGGATTCGAACCCATGAACCTCTCACGAAGTTAACGGTTTTCAAGACCGCCTCCTTCAACCGCTCGGACACCCTTCCATAACGATACTATTATAGGGGAGAAAAGGGACGTTGTCAATGGGACATAGAGCCACACAGTGGCTCGGGTTCAGAGGGGAAGGGAAGGTTCTTAAGATTGACCGGCCCTTCGGGCCGGAGGGTTCAAAGGTTTGACGGGCCGCGGGCCCGAGGGTTGTGGTGGGGCTGTGAAAAAATGTTTAATCATTTCTTCACAGCCCCTTTTCCGATTCGTTTATAGATTCATAAAATTGCCAAAAATAACAGTAAGCTGTTCTCCGCATTGTCATCTCGAGCGGAGCTGCATGTCGATATGAGAGCAAAGGTATTTGGC
>NZ_UPZP01000126.1 GCF_900538805.1 uncultured Dialister sp. | reverse complement strand
CTCTATTGAGACTCTGAGTCGAGAGATCTCCGCCCCAATGCGGCTTGTGCCATTGGGAGAGGGAGATTTCTCCACTCTGTGGAGACTCTGCATAGAGTCTCCAAGTCAGCCGAAGTTGGCCTCTAGCCTGCACAATAAGAGGCTTTCCTATTGGCGGCTGACCGGCTTCGGTCGAAATGACAATGAAGCGGTGTGAGTGTTTGTGTCAATTTGTTCCTTGCAGACCTATGATAAGGCGTCTACCGCCAGGTTGCCTAACTATCTGATAGAGACTCAATCATTTTTTCACAGCCCCTTTTGTTTTCTTAACGAATCTTTCGTTTTCCTGTATAATAGGGGAAAATAAAGGAACAGAATTTGTAAATTTCTTTCTCTTTCCACCTTTTATCTCCGGGGGTATTGTGCTAGAATAAAAGCGTTGACTTCAAGCAGATTTTGAAAAGTATATACTTTATGAATACATCAATGGGAGGTTATATGGGGCATATTTCTGTAATCGGAAGCTGCAATATGGATCTCACGGTGGAAGCGGACAGAAGGCCTTTGGCCGGTGAAACGGTGATGGGAAAACGTCTGGTTGTTTCTCCCGGCGGCAAGGGCGCCAACCAGGCCGTAGCAGCTGCAAGGCTGGGTGAGGAAGTCTACATGGTGGGCTGTGTAGGCAATGATGCCTATGGCAGTCTCATGCTGGATGCGTTAAAGAACAGCGGCGTGAAGACGGACTATGTATCGGTATTGGATGGAGTGGACACAGGTACGGCCCATATTATTCTGGCGGAAGGGGACAACAGTATTATCGTTCTCAAGGGGGCCAATGATAAGGTGAGCCGCCAGGTGGTGGATGATGCCTTTGACATTATCCGCACTTCGGATCTGGTGATGCTGCAGCATGAAATTCCCATGGACACCATCGGCTATATCATTGACCGCTGCTATGAAGAAAAGGTGCCGGTTATGCTGAATCCGGCGCCGTACATGGATATTCCGAAGGAATGGATTGACAAGGTCACCTATATGACTCCCAACGAACACGAAGCGGCGCTCATGTTCCATGGCATGGATCGGGATGAAATCCTGAAATCCCATGCAGGAAAGGTGATTATGACCGTAGGAAGCGAAGGCGTTCTGTACGGGGAAGGAAATGAAGTGGTCCATGTACCCGGCTTCCATGTGCCTGTAGTAGATACCACCGGCGCCGGTGATACATTCAACGGTGCCTTTGCTGCCGGAAGGACAGAGGGCCTTTCCATCAGGGAAGCCATCCGCTTTGCCAATGCGGCAGCAGCCCTTTCGGTAGGTAAGATTGGAGCCCAGGGCGGCATGCCCTGGCGGAATGAAGTGGAGGAAATGCTCTCATGCAAAAAGTAGGAATCCTTAACAGCAGTATTGCAAAAGTTCTGGCTGACCTGGGCCATACAGATAAAATCTGTGTAGGAGACTGCGGCCTTCCTGTTCCGGCAGGGGTCCCGAAAATCGACCTGGCCCTTCGGCTTGGCGAACCGCCGTTCATTGAAGTGATCAAGGAAATGGCGAAATATATGCAGATTGAAAAAATCTATCTGGCACCGGAAACGAAAATCCAGAATCCCGCCCAGTGGAAAGCCCTGCAGGAAGTATTTCCTGAAAGCGAAGTGGAATGGGTGATGCTGGAAAGCCATGAAGAACTGAAGGCCTGGGAAAAGGACTGCAAGGCAGTCATCAGAACAGGAGAAATCACTCCCTTTTCCAATGTGATTCTCCAGTCCGGAGTCATCTTCTAAGAGAGGTATCTGAAAGTACATGGATATTAATATGATAGGCATCTGCAAATCCTTTGGCGCCAACAAGGTGCTGGGCGGGGTCAACCTTCATGTCCGTCCCGGCGAAGTGCATGCGCTGATGGGAGAGAACGGGGCAGGCAAATCCACCCTCATGAACATTCTCACCGGGATTCACAAGGCCGATGCCGGCACCATTATGGTGGACGGGAAGGAAGTCACCTTCCGGAACAACAAAGACGCAGAAGAACACGGCATTGCTTTTATCCACCAGGAACTGAACATCTGGCCTAACCTGTCGGTGCTGGAAAATCTTTTCCTCATGAACCAGCCGAAGACAAGGTTCGGCACCATTGATTTCAAAAAGATGCGTGAAATGGCAGAAGCCAAGTGCCAGGAAATCGGCATCGAACTGCCGCTGGATGAAATCGCAGGAGAATGCTCCGTAGGCCAGCAGCAGATGACGGAAATCACCAGAAGCCTTATGCTGGATGCGAAGACGGTCATCATGGACGAACCAACTGCCGCTTTGACGGAAAGGGAAACGGACCGCCTCTTCGACGTGATGAGGAAGCTGAAAAACAAGGGCGTTTCCATTATCTATATTTCCCACCGCATGGAAGAAGTTTTTTCCAACTGCGATACCATCACCGTCATGCGTGATGGCCAGACCATCAGCTCCCGGCCCACGGAAGAAACCAACATGGACCAGATTGTAGGGGACATGGTGGGCCGTGTGATGAGCGAATACTATCCTGCCCGCACCAATGTGCCGGGAGATGAAGTATTCCGGGTGGAAGGATTTACCCAGCCCGGCGTTTTCCAGGATATTTCCTTCAACCTTCGTAAGGGGGAAATCCTGGGGGTGGCCGGCCTTATGGGGGCAGGACGCACGGAAATCATGCGGGCCATCTTCGGCGTGGATCCTCATGAATCGGGAAAGCTCTATTTTGAAGGAAAAGAAATCCATATCAAAAATCCGGGGGATGCCATCCGCCAGGGCTTCGGATTCATTACGGAAAACCGGAAGACCGAAGGCCTCATCCTTGATTTCTCCATTGAAAGAAATATTGCACTCCCCAGCGAAGAACGGCTGGCGAAGAGACATGTGATTAATGATAAGAACGAGTTTGATTTTTCCAGTGAACTTTCAAAGCGTCTCGGCGTAAAAGCGCAGGATATCAATCTTCCTGCCAGCACTCTTTCCGGCGGCAACCAGCAGAAGGTGGTTATCGCCAAATGGGTGGGCATGCATCCGAAACTTCTGATTCTGGATGAACCTACCAGAGGCATCGATATCGGCGCCAAGAAAGATATTTACGACCTGATGAATGAACTCACCGCCCAGGGAGTATCCATCATCATGGTTTCTTCTGAACTGCCGGAAGTTATCGGCATGAGCGACCGTATTCTCGTCATTCATGAAGGCAGGGCCGCAGGCATCGTAGAACATAAGGATGCCACCCAGACACGCATTATGACACTTGCAACCGGAGGAGAGTAAAAGCATGAGTTCCGCAAAAGTAAAAAATATTATCAGGGAAATGGGCCCTCTCATCGGCCTGATCCTTCTCTTTATCGTCATTTCCTTTTTGAATGACAGTTTCATTGATCCATCGAACCTGAAAAATCTGGCACGCCAGATTTCCATTAACGCCCTCATTGCCTTCGGCATGACCTTCGTCATCCTCACCGGCGGCATTGACCTGTCCGTGGGCAGTATCCTTGCCCTTTCCAGTGCCCTCATGGCCAGCATGATTACCAAGGGCACCAACCCGGAACTGGCTATCGTGCTGTCTGCGGTCATCGGCATCCTTCTTGGTACCGTCAACGGCGTCATTATTTCCTACGGCAAGGTGGCTCCCTTCATTGCTACCCTGGCAACCATGACCATTTACCGCGGGTCCACCCTGGTATTTACCAACGGCAACCCGATTTCCGGCCTGTCCGATGACCCCATTTTCACCGGCTTCGGCCAGGGCTTCATCCTGGATATCCCGGTACCGGCCATCGTCATGCTCATTGCTTTCTTCATCCTTTTCTTCATCCTGAAAAAGACACCCCTTGGCCGCCAGACCTATGCTGTAGGCGGCAATGAAAAGGTATCTTATATTTCCGGTATTAAAATCGACAGAATCAAGATTTTTGCCTATGCTTTGACCGGATGCCTCTGTGCCCTGGCCGGCGCTATTCTCACCGCCCGCCTGAACAGTGCGCAGCCCACAGCCGGCATGGGCTATGAACTGGACGCCATCGCAGCCGTCGTATTGGGCGGCACTTCTCTGGCCGGCGGCAAAGGCCGTATTTCCGGTACCCTCATCGGTGCATTAATTATCGGTACCCTGAATAATGGTCTTAATATATTAAATGTTTCCAGCTTCTATCAGCAGGTTGTCAAAGGTGTTGTCATTTTACTCGCAGTGCTTATGGACCGCAAGAAAAATTAAGGAGGAAAACAAGTTGTTAAAGAAAATCGCATTGGCTGCTCTCATCGGTGCAGCCCTCATTTCCGCAGCAGGCTGCGGCTCTTCTGACAAGAAGGCTGACGGTGCAGCTTCCGGCTCCAAGAAAGTTACCATTGGTTTCTCTGTTTCCACCCAGAATAACCCCTTCTTCGTTACAATGGCAAACAGTGTCAAAGCGGCTGCTGACAAAGCAGGCGTCAATGTTAAAATCGTAGATGCCCAGAACGACCCGGCTAAGCAGTCCAATGATATTGCCGACCTGCTCCAGGGAAATATCTCCGTCCTCATCGTGAACCCGGTAGACTCTGCAGCAATTTCCAACTCCGTCCTGGCAGCCAACAAGGCAAAGATTCCTGTCATCACCATCGACCGCTCCGCTGATAAAGGCGAAGTAGCAGCCCACATCGCTTCCAACAACGTAAAGGGCGGCGAAATGGCAGCTGAATACATCATCTCCAAACTGGGCGAAGGCACTCCGGTGGCTGAACTGGAAGGCATCCCCGGCGCTTCCGCTACCCGTGAAAGAGGACAGGGCTTCCATAACATCGCTGACAACAAACTCAAAGTCCTGGCTAAACAGAGCGCAGACTTCGACCGCTCCAAAGGCCTCACCGTTTCCGAAAATATCCTCCAGGCTAACCCTGACGTAAAGGCTATTTTTGCACAGAATGATGAAATGGCTCTTGGTGCTGTAAGTGCTGCCAAGGCTGCCAACAAGCAGATTTTCATCATTGGCTTCGACGGCACCGACGACGGCATCAAAGCAGTCAACGACGGCTCCATGGCTGCCACCATTGCCCAGCAGCCTGACAAGATGGGTGAAATCGGCGTAGAAACCGCACTCAAACTGGCTAAAGGCGAAAACGTGGATAAGAACATTGCCGTTGATCTGAAACTGGTAGAAAAGAAATAATAACCGCATAAAGATGACAACCTGGAAAAATCCGCAGACCCCGGTCTGCGGATTTTTTTATATGTGAGTCATTCGGCGGGCTCTCTGCTAAGCAGCACTAGGGAAGCACTGATTAATTCGCAGAATCGAATTTCATATGTATTTTTATCCAATGCTGCGTCATAAGTCTCCTTA
>NZ_UPZP01000125.1 GCF_900538805.1 uncultured Dialister sp. | reverse complement strand
AAGAGCCGTATGCGGGAAAACTGCAAGTACGGTTCTGTGAGGGGCGGACAGAGTAATCTGATTCCGTCTACTCGACTGCAGAGGGTTCAGAGGGTGATGGTGGGCGGCTGCGCCGCCAGTTTGTATAAAACCATACAACCGCCCTTACGGGTGAAAGGAAAACAAGCCAACCGCGCCTGCAGCGCGAGGAAATGCACCCCTATCCCCGCTTTGCGGGACTTCCCCCGGAGGGGGAAGTTTTAGCGGCGCTTTCCATTGGGGTGCTTATGAGTTCCAATACTGAGCGGAGAGTAAAGTTCCCCCTTCGGGGGAAAGGTGGTGCGCAGCACCAAAAGGGTGCATTTCCACGGGCGAAGCCCGGTTGTGAAGGTTTTTGCCGCCGGCAGGCAGCATATAAAAACTCATCGCCGCGAAGCGGCGATACCACACCCTCTGAACCCGTCCGCTGGAAGCGGGCGGAACCCTTTGAACCTTCTGAATCTGAGCCGCAGAGCGGCTCTAACGGGCGCGCCCCATCTTGACTAAATCCCTCTTTAGATGTATGATTTGAAAGTTATTTCATGAAATTTTTGGGAGGAATATGAATGGTTACTTTATTTGGTACTGACGGCGTGCGCGGACTGGTGAATTCGACCCTCATGCCGGAGCTTGCCTATCAGCTGGGAAGAGCCGCAGGCGCTTATTTCTGCAAGACTAAGGGAGAGCACCGCTTCCTCATCGGCATGGATACCCGTATCTCCGGATCCATGCTCACCGCTGCCCTTTCGGCAGGTCTCTGTGCATCCGGCGTCAATGTGGATGTGGTAGGCGTTATCCCCACTCCCGGTGTGGCGTATCTGACCAAAACGGAAGGCTACGACGCAGGAGTTGTGATTTCCGCGTCCCACAATCCTTTCCCCGACAACGGTATCAAATTCTTTGACCGCAACGGCTACAAGCTGCCGGACAAGACGGAAGAGGAAATCGAAAACATTCTTCGCCACGACGAAGAAATCGTCCGCCCCACCGGCGACGGCATCGGCGTCATCCGCGACTATCCGGAGCTCGCTGAAAAGTATAGAAACTATGTGAAATCCACGGTGGACGGCGATTTCAAAGGCATGAAAATCGTCACCGACTCCGCCAACGGCGCAGCCAGCCTTTTCCTCCCGGGAATCCTTGCCGAACTGGGGGCAGAGGTCATTCCCATTTTCAATCAGCCCAACGGCGTAAATATCAATAACGGCTGCGGCTCCACCCACATCGAAGCGCTGCAGAAAAAAGTGGTGGAAGTGGGCGCCGACTGCGGCATTGCCAACGACGGCGACGCAGACCGCTGCCTCTTCGTTGATGAAAAGGGCAAAGTTCTTGACGGCGACCACCTCATGGTCATCAATGCGCTGCAGATGAAAAAAGAAGGCCGCCTCAATGACAACATGGTGGTAGGCACTGTCATGAGCAACCTGGGTTTCGGCAAGGCGCTGAAGAAATACGGCTGCCAGACCGTTTCCACCAAGGTAGGCGACCGCTACGTACTGGAAGAAATGCTGAAGCATAACTACTCCATCGGCGGCGAACAGTCGGGCCACATCATTTTCCCGGAATTCAACACCACCGGCGACGGCCTCATCACCGCCGTACAGACCCTGCGGGTGCTCCGTGAAAACGGAAAGAAGCTCTCCGAACTGAACAGCCTCATGACCACCTATCCCCAGATTCTCAAGAACGTGGAAGTATACAGCAAAAACGGCTGGGAAGAAAATGAACTCATCCAGGACTCTATCAAGGCAGGAGAAGAAGAACTGGGCGCCGATGGCCGCATCCTCGTCCGTGCCTCCGGCACCGAACCCCTCATCCGCGTCATGGGTGAAGGCAAAGAACTGAACCAGCTCGAACGCATCGTAGACGACATCGCCTCTGTCGTGGAACACGAACTGGGTGTGGAAAATAACTGAAATAGATGAAATGAAAAGCACTGCTCTTTATGGGGCAGTGCTTTTTTTGACACGCCCTTTCTTCACTCCTGCCTCCCCCAGCTATGGTGGAGGGGGACCGCGTAAGTGGTGGAGGGGGCCTTTGGGCGTGAGGGTTCAAAAGGTTCACAGGGTTCAGAGGGGGAGGTGGACAGCCGCTGCGCGGCTGAAGGGACTTTGCCCTTTGGGCAAAGGTTGTGTTCGCTCTCGCTCAGGGGGCGACAGCGCCTCCGGCGCTGAAGGTTGTGGTATCGCCCTGTGGGCGATGAATATATATGCCGCCAAGGGCAGCAGCAAATCTTTACAACCGCGCCTAACGGTCAGTCGATTAAAAGGGCCTTCCTGGTATTTGCCCGACCGTCAGCAGCTGGGCGAAGCCCTGAGGAACACCGAAAGATTCTGGGGTGACTGCCAATCGGCAGCCTTCCCGCAGACCGGTATTTTTTAGTGAGCTGGTGAACTAGTGGTCTAGTGTGCTAGTCGGAGTCAATGTCGGCGCGTACCAAGATTCTTCGCCTGCGGCTCAGAATGACCATGAGGGCGAGAGAGCAAGGCTCGTGGCGCTGTCTGACATCTAATTTCTATCGTCTTATCCACGATGTCCCTCTGTCGCCTGCGGCCCCCTTCCTGCCGGCACCGTCATTCTGAACGCAGTGAAGAATCTCGGCACAAGTAGTAAGTGGCCGGAGTGCCCATAAATACCAGTCAGCAGGAAGGGGGCTCTTGCTCTTCATCATGCAGCAATGGAGACACAGAGGCTGGTCCCGTAACGCTGACTATATACTCATCGCCGAAGGCGATACCAAAACCCTCGGGCCAAAGGCCGGTCAAACTTCAGAACCTTTTCCTGTTCTTTGAAACTTCTGAATCCTTTTCCCGCCCCCCTTCTACGCAACCCGCCGCCGTCAGGTGGCCCCAATCTGCGCCGATAGGCGCGCCCCTTCTGCGACCAAAGGTCGCAGAACCCTCTGAATCTGAACCCTCCGGCCTAAGCCCCCCTTTCTAAATTCATCTAAGCGTCCGCTGAATATTTATTTGGAATACTTGAACAAGGGTATATAATAAAATAAGTGAATAGTAAGAAATCAAAACGAACGAATTAACATTTCATATATTAAATATTGCTATTTGCCAATAAAATACAAGGGGAGTGTATGATGTCATTCAAATCTAAAGAAATCGCAGCCCTGCTGGCCGTGCTGGCACTGGCAGGTACAGGTACGGTTCATGCAGAAACACCGGTGTATACGCTGAAAGGAATCACCGTTACCGCAAACCGGCAGGCGGAGAGACTGCAGGACGTACCGGCCAATGTGCAGGTGGTAACGGAGAAGGATATCCAGAAGAGGAACGTGCAGAACACGGCCCAGGCCATTTCTATGGTGACCGGCGTTTCTGCTTCCCAGTCCGTGGAAGGTACGGTGAATCTGAGAGGCTACAGCTCCAAGAATATCCTGGTGCTGGTGGACGGACAGCCCATGAATACCGCCTGGAACGGGGATGTGGACTGGAATATGATTCCTGTGGAAAATATCCGCAAAATTGAAGTGGTCTCCGGCGGCCAGTCCGCTCTCTACGGCGGCCGTGCCGTAGGCGGCGTCATCAATATTATGACTAAGACCCAGAAACAGGAAGGCCTGCATGGCTCTGCCACCGTAAGCTACGGAAGCAATGCCACTGTGAACCAGGGCTATGCGCTGAACGGAAAGAAGGATAAGGTATCCTTCGGCGCCTTCTACAACAGCCATATTACCAATGGATGGAAGGATTATTATACATCCGGCTCACATAAAAAGGGATATTCCTATACAACTGAAGAAAGAGATGCTCGAGGCACGTCCAGTTATTATCTCATTGGTAACCGCGGTAAAAAATATGTCATGTCTGAAAATTATGGCTTCAATATCGGCTATGATTTCAACGAAGACCAGCGGTTAACTTATAAATTTACCCGTGCCAATTATGATTGGGAATATAAAGACCCGGAATCATATATCAGAAAGGGAGATACTGTCATTTGGCCCGGTAAAGATATAGCTGATTCTAAGTATGCCAGCTTTTATGGTACCCGGGGCTGGCGTGCGTATAATATGCACAGCCTGACCTATAATGACCAGAAGAATAAAATCCATGCTCACATCGGCATGACAGACTATTTCAAAGATGGATATACACAGCCTGGATATACTCAAGGAACACTGGACGGCAATTTGAACGGCAAGGGGGACAAGTATTCGTATCCGTCTAAATCCATTGATTTTGATTTGAATAAGCGCTGGGCTTTGGGAAATCATAATCTCCTCGTAGGGACTTCTTATGGCCGTGATAAATTTGATGAAACGATTTATTCAATTAATGATTGGAAATCCTGGAGCAGCAGTGGCAGTGTTGAACAGAAGGCTGGCGGCAAGGATAAATACTGGTCCCTTTATGCACAGGACAAGTGGAATTTCGCACCTAAATGGACGGCCTACATCGGCGGGCGTTATGACCACTATGAAGACTATGATGGATATGATACACTTCTTTCCGGTGATAATGATAAGGGAAGCCATTCTTATCACAAGTTCTCACCAAAGTTATCGTTAGACTATGCCGTTAATCCGGATACGAACGTATATTTATCCTATGGTAAGTCTTTTAATACTCCTATTCTTTATCAGCTTTTCCGTTATTCCACACGTATGGGGCTTATTTATCCGAACTCCGGCTTGACACCGGAAACCACGGATACCTGGGAATTGGGACTGAAAAAGAAGATTGCCAATAAGACAGATATCCATGCAGATGTTTTCTATGCGAAGACGGAAGATTACATCCGACTTGTGTCTTATGCGGGTGAACAAGGCAAAGGAAAGAGATACGAAAACAATGGGGACGAAAAGACCCATGGATTTGAAATATCCTTAACCCAGCATCACAGCGACGCATGGTCTTCCTATATCAATTACATCTGGCAGACTGCCAAGAATAATGGATATAAGGACTATGACGTGCCCCGCCATCTGCTTCATTTGGGAACAACTTACAATAAGGCACCCTGGACTATTAATTTGGACGGTATGTTTATTTCTAATAGGTATCTGGATATTACTCCGGGAGATACGAAGAAATATGATTACCGTAGTGGCCACTTCCGCTCCCGCGATGCCTATTTTCTCATGAATCTTTCCACCAACTACCAGTTCAACAAGAACTTTGGCCTCCAGTTTGGAATTAACAATCTGTTTGATAGAAAATATTACGACGAAGATATTTCTACCCAGCATTATTACATCGGCGACGGCAGAACCTATACCCTCACCGCCAGATATTCTTTCTAAAAGGAATAAAAAAGCACCGCCCTTTGGGGCGGTGTTTTTTGTGTGGAAATAGCAGGTTCCTTCCCGCCCTCATCGTCATTCTCGTATAGTAAGTGTAGGGCATGAAGTTAAATACTTCCATTGCCCACCTTGATGGGTAGGGAATCC
>NZ_UPZP01000124.1 GCF_900538805.1 uncultured Dialister sp. | reverse complement strand
TAAGGAGTCCCATGACGAAGCAGTGCATAAAAATTCTTATAAAAGCAGACTCTATGAATTAATCAGTGCTTCCCTAGGCTGCATCGTTTTTTATTTCAAAAATCAGGCTTCTTCTTTGCCCCGGAGCCTTTCGTCGCATTTGGCAATGAGGGCGGCAGAGTTTACTCCTGCATCCCGGCACATGATGCCGATGGTGGTTTTCATGTCGGAGGGCATGGGAATTTTTTCTTCCTGGAACACAGGCAGGAGCTGGGGATACATGGTGAGGATGGTCTCCATGGGGGTATCATCGGTGAGAAGGGGCTTCTTATACTTGTCTGCAATGAATTCATTCATTTCGCCGATGATTTCAAACACGTCCATGCCATGGGACTGGGCGGCCTGCCACAGGTTTTCATCGTAGGATACGAAACAGCCTACGCAGGACATGCCGTATTCCATGAGGAAAGGCCCCATTTCCGGATATACTTCAATAATCTGCATAATGTTGTTTTCCGGACGGACAAAATCGCCTTCCTTCAGCGGCGGTACGTCGGGAGAAGAAAAGCCGCCGCCGAAATAGTCGCCGTTTTCTCCGGCGGAGGCGCCGGGCATGGTATTTCCAAGAACCGCATCCCGGAAGGCTTCATAGCCGATTTTGTCGATGAACTCTTCCATGGACTGGTAATTTTCATGCTCCAGGTAGTAGGTGCAGGCCTTGGTCATAATGGAAAGGGCGTCGGAGGGGAACTGGGCGAAGGCAAAGAAGGTCTTCTTTCCGGTGTAAATATCCCAGCCGTCGGACATGCCTACGGAACGGATGGGAAGAGGCGTGGTCATGGTGCAGGTGAGAATGCAGGAAGGCCAGGAACCGAAGGCCAGAAGGCCCAGGTCCTTCAGCGTATCCTCCACATCATCCTTTGCCAGGCCGGAAATGATGGGACGGCCCTTAGGGTCAAGGATATAGGTGCCCTCATGCTTTTCGGACACCTCCTTCATTTTGTGCTTGAATTCATTCCGTCCTTCCGTAATGTCGGGAATAAAATCGATTTCAAGAGAAAAAGTCAGATTATCTGCTGTCATACATAAGCTCCTTTCAAGAGGCTCTATTACATACATTCATACTTTTCTATCTTATCACGGCCGGGCCATTTAGGCAAGTTGAGGTGAGATGCCAGGTAAGTATGGTGCCATGTCGAGTGGGAAACTGTGAGAGAAAAGTTTCCTGTTGGTGTGAAACACAATGGAGCCATGGCGGACAGGAAACTGTTTGCAAAAGGTTTCCTGCTGGGGTAAAACGCAATGGAGCCATGGCAGACAGGAAACTATAGGCGAAAAGTTTCCTGTCGAGTTGAAACACAATGGAGCCATGGCGGACAGGAAACTATAGACGAAAAGTTTCCTGTCGAGGTGAAACACAGTAGAGCCATGCCGAGTAGGAAACTATAGGCGAAAAGTTTCCTGTCGAGGTGAAACGCAATGGAGCCATGGCAGACAGGAAACTATAGGCGAAAAGTTTCCTATTGAGCTGAAACACAATGGAGCCATGGCGGACAGGAAACTGTTTGCGAAAGGTTTCCTGTGGAGATGAAACGCAATAACGTCATGTCCGACAATGGAAACTATCCACTTTCTCCCCAAACATGGTACAATATATCAAATCCATCTGTGTTCTTCTACAGGAGGCACGAACATGACAACGTGGAAGAAAAAAATAACGGCGGCCCTGCTGGCTGCGGTATGTCTTACGGGGGCGGCAGCGCCTTTGACGGTGGAGGCGGCCACCACCACCCAGAAAATCATTTACGGGGCGGCGGCACTTCTTTTTATTTCCAGCTATTATACCCGCATGGATGACCGGGCGGGGCTCCAGCTTCTGGACCAGTGCCAGCAGCAGACGGGGGTCTATGAATCGGCGGAGGCGGACAACCGGGTGCAGTCCATTTATGAAAACATCCGGAACACCGGCGCCGTGGAGCGGAATTACAATGTGTACGTATCCCCCAGCGAGGACATTAATGCCTTCATGAGTCTTGGCGGGGTGCTCTGCGTGAACAAGGGCTCCCTGGATGCCTTTGACGACGATGAGCTGGCTTACGTCATGGCCCATGAAATTTCCCACGGTGAAAAGCGGCATAACGTGAACGGCGTGAAGAAGAGCGTAGGCCTCATTACGGCTCTGGATATTTATCTTGGAAACGATGCGTCCTACGGCGAATACCTCCTTGGAAATATTGCGGCCAACTATGTGGCCAATGCGGTATTCACCAAGGACCAGGAGAAGGAGGCCGACGACCTGGGTTTCCAGTACCTGGTGGAAGCGGGCTACAATCCCGGCGGCGGAGCAGCCTCCATGCAGGTTTTGAAGGATAAGTACGGCGAAAGTTCTCCCTCCGGCATCAAGGCGGTGCTGGCACCGGGGAATCATCCCAAAACAAGCGACCGTATCAATAAGAACCTGAAATGGATGAAGCAGTATTCCGGCGGCCATGTGGATGTGAAGGACGGCTGGATCGTGGTGAACGGCGAGAAAACCTTCCAGCCTGCCGCTGCCGGCCGCTACACCGACAAGGAAAGAACCTTCCTCACCGCCGGCAAGCTGGATAAGCTGTACCATAAAGGAAATGTGCCGGATGCGGTCATCCAGGATGACACCATTTACTGTGGAAATACGGCGGTATACAGTTTGTCGTCTGCAGAAGACGGAAAGCTCTATGTGGCAAACCTGAATAAAGGCATTGCCAAAGACCGGGGCGAAGCGGTAAAAAGCGATTTTGACATCGACTCCCGCAGGGAAAAGATAGAAAAGAAAGCAAAGGCAGCGGAAAGGAATGGCACTGGCGATGAAACTGAGGCAGGTGCCATTCCCGAAGCAGGCTGATAGAAAGGATTGTATCGTTTAAATTATGAAAAAATTATTGGCTCTCCTTGTACTGGCGGTTGTATTTGCAGGCATTGCCTTCGGCATTCTGGCTCTCATTACCCCGGAGCCTCCGAAGAAACCGGAGCTTCCCCCTCCGCCGAAAGCGGGAGCCGTATCGGCGGCTCTGATAGACGGGAACACAGGAGAAATCCTGGCGGAAAAGGAGGGCACCCTGAAGGTGTACCCTGCCAGCACCACCAAGATTCTAACCTGCATCATTGCATTGGAGGAAGGAAAGGATAAGTTGGAACAGAACGCTGTCATTTCCCAGCGGGCCATGAAACAGGACGGCACGAATCTTGGCATTCGTCCCGACATGCCCCTGTCCCTGCACCAGATGCTCTACGGCATGATGCTCATTTCCGGCAACGATTCCGCCGTAGCTGCAGCGGAGACGGTGGGCGGCACCTATGACCGCTTCATTGAAATGATGAATGAAAAGGCCGCCGCCATCGGTGCGAAGAATTCCCATTTCGCAAACCCCAACGGCCTCACCAATCCAAACCATTACACCACCGCCGAGGACATGGCAAAGATTGCGGCCTATGCCATGAAGAACCCCGATTTCCGGGATATCGTGAAGAGAAAGACCTATCCCATGACTTATCGAAACGGCATTTACCGGAATGTGGAAAACAGGAACGAATTTCTCTCCAGCGGCTATGAAGGAGCCAACGGTATCAAGACCGGCATGACCGAAGCCGCCGGCGACTGTCTGGTGGCATCGGCGGAAAGGGACGGCCAGCTCATCATTGTGACGCTCTATAATGACTCCAAACGGTGGCAGGATGTAAAGACCTGGCTGGACTACGGTTTTGCCGCTGCCAAAGCGGAGAAGGATTACCGGGAAGCACTGGCGGCGGAACCGGGGATTTATAAATTCGTGAACCGCGTGCTGGGAAAGGAGCCGAAGGAAGTGAATGGTTAAAAAGAAAAAAGCACCCTTCCTGAAGCGCCTTTTCCCGACGAGCCCCATGCTCCGCATCATCTTCGTGGTGGTGACCATTATTACTGCTTTCGTGGTGGTGCAGAATGTATACCATTTCGTACAGGTAAGGCAGCAGGAAGCGGAGCTTTATCAGGAAAGGGACCGGCTTACAAAGGAAAAAGAGGAACTGGAGACAAAGAAGAAGGACCTGGAGGATCCGGCGAAACTGGAGAAAAAAGCCCGAGACGACCTGGGCCTGGTAAAACCGGGAGAAGTTCCCTATGTGCGATAAAAAAACTGTGAGGAAATGTGCAGTCATTTTCTCACAGTTTTTTATGTTTCTGTAAAAATTCTTATAAAAGCAGACTCTATGAATTAATCAGTGCTTCCCTGGCAGGCTGGCAGGCTGGCAGGAGTGACGGGCAGGGCGGGGAGGGGGACCGCGTACACGGTCAGCCAAATAAAAGGAGAGAGCCTTAATGGGCAGGCTAGGCGCCAACTTTGGCTGACTTGCACATCCTCTGCCGGATGTGCACAGTGGAAGGGGATGCCGCCTTTGGCGGCATAGAAAACTCATCGCCCTTTAGGGCGATACCACAACCCTCGGGCCAGGGCCCGTCAAGCCTGAGAACCTTCAGCCGCCAAAGGCGGCTGTCCATCCTAAGAACCCTCCGCGCCCGAAGGGCGCGGCCCTTTACCATTCCGATGCGTGGTCAAGGAGCCAGCCGCCGGCGGTGCAGGCGGGGCAGATGCAGTATTTCACGCCCTTATCCTTTGCTTCATGGGCAGCTTTGGAAAGATTTTTAGCGGTATCGGCGCCAAGGACTTTGGCTCCTTCTTCCGATTCAAAGAAGGGAATCACATGGTCGATGGAGCACACATCTTCCTTCAGTTCCTTCTTGAGGGCAAGGGCGGCGTCCTTTTCTCCGTCTGTGCCGGCAACCTTCAGGTAGGCTTCGCATACATCCTTTAATCCCGCATAGCAGCTGGGGGCATTCATGACTTCTTTCACTTTTTCAATGATTTCTTCTTTTGCCATTTGAATCATCCTTTCTTAACGTTCCGGTTCAAACATCATATGGGACGTGGCTTCGGCAGCCACGGTGCCGTCTTCATGGAGCACCTGGGCCTCCATCACGGACAGGGGGCCTTTCCGCTTCACTTCATGGCAGATGACCTTCACCGTTTCCCCGATAAGTACGGGAGAACGGAAGCGGGACTCCATTTTTCCGGTGTAGGCGGGAATGCCTGTATTCAAAAAGAGGTAGTTGCCCATGACCTCATCCATGAGGGTCATAATCAGGCCGCCGTGCATGCGGTCGTTATAGCTCTGGTGTTCATGGGAGGGGGTAAAGAAGGCAAGGCAGCCGCCGGGAATGGAAAAGAAGCGGAGATGAAGGCCTATGGGATTTTCATTTCCGCAGGCAAAACACATGCTGTAGGCAGGGCCTCCGGTGAGTTCTTCCAGGGGATGCCCCAGCTTTTCCTCTTCTTTCTTCAGAAGAGCCTTCTCTTTATCATTTAACGGGTATGGTTCTTTTTTCATATAAGGCCTCCTTTAGGGAAGCACTGATTAATTCGCAGAATCGAATTTCATATGTATTTTTATCCAATGCTGCGTCATCAGTCTCCTTAAATA
>NZ_UPZP01000123.1 GCF_900538805.1 uncultured Dialister sp. | reverse complement strand
TCGCGTCGACTGATTCCTTGCATTGAATAAAAATACAAGAATGAAATCCGATAACGATTTAATCAGCGCTTCCCTAGAACCTTCGGGGCGAAAGCCCCGTCAAACTTCAGCCGCACAGCGGCTGTCAACCCGGCGCCCGGAGGGCGCCAAAGGAGGCTTCCATGAAAAATATGAAAAAAATCATGGCTTTTTTACTCTCATTTCTTTTTGCCCTGTCCATAGGCCTTCTGGCGGAAGCGTCGGATGAGCAGGAGATGAACCGGAAGATGGGGTATTTTGACAATACCCGGACAGTGCTTCTTCTTTCGCCCCGGGTGAGAGGAAACGGCGGAGAAGCGGCTTCTTATGTGAACCGCGAAATGAAGCAGATTTTTCGCTATCCCTATTACAGAACCCTGGATACCATGGGCTATGAAGGCACGGTTTCCCCGTCGGATCTGCCGCGTCTGGCAGAGGAGTCGGGGGCGGATATCGTTGTCATGCCGGTGATTCAGTGGCAGCAGTGGATTTTCCATCGTTTCCTCTTCGATGACGGCGACGCCATCGTTCAGACCAGGGCCATGGTGGACATTTACAGTTATAAGAAAACCGACGGCACCGTGCGGGACGACAGGGGAACCTATTTTGCCACGGAAGATGAGGGGACCGTGCGGAATGTGTACATCCTTGACGATATCATGAAAGAGGTGTACAAAACATTCCCCTACCGCCGGGTGCCTACGGATGTGTCTAAAAGCCTCACCGGAGAAACGGAAGATAAAACGCCTAAGGCTGTGATGAAGGGCTGAGGTAGCCGCTGTCCGCTTACCGCTATCCGCTTACCGCTGCATCATGCAGCACTGGTGACACAAAGGGCAATCCCGTAATTTGGCTCCTTCCTCTGGAAGGAGCTCCTCGGAGCGGTGAGGATAGGCCTTTGCGAAAGCAAAGGCGCCGCCGAAAGGCGGCTTTTCAGAAATGTGTCACATCAGGCCCCTCTGGGGCCTCGGATTTTCTACGAAAATCCGCTATCCTCCGTCGCCTACGGCGACACCCCCTTCCAGAGGAAGGGGGCTTTTGCTCTTCGTTATGCGGCGCTGGTGACACAAAAAGCAAATCCCGTAACGCCTTGTTTTCCCTTGAGGGAAAATGCCACGAAGTGGCAAAAGGGTGTACGAGGGGAAAAGGTCAAAAGATACTCTATGCTGGTGTGACCGCCAAACGGCGGCCTTCCTGCCGACCGGTATTTAACGGCATTTGTCTCATAGTATTCAAGTACCGAGATCCTTCGCTGTCGCTCAGGATGACGGTTGAAGTCAGGAAGGATAGCACGTAACGCTGACTATAAAACTCATCGCCCGCCAGGGCGATACCACAACCCTTTGAACCCTTTGAACCCTCTGAACCCTCTGAACCTTCTAAACTCTTTGAACCCATGTCAAAAGGGAGCTTTGTAAAAATGATTGCACATTTTTGCAAAGCTCCCTTTTATCCTACAGCCCCTTCTGCTCTATACCGCTCACCAGGTATCCCAGGTGGGCGGTGCTGTTCAAGGTGACCAGGCGCCAGGTGCCTTTGTCGCATTCCAGCACGTTAATGCAGGCGTTGTCCTGCTTGATCTGCCAGAAGTGGCTCATGTCGAGGCCCAGAAGGTCGCAGATGATGGTTTTGTTTACGGCGTCGTGGGCGGCTGCGAGCACCGTTTCGCCGTCATATTTCTCTGCGTATTCGTCGAAGGCTTCCCGCGCCCGTTTCCGTACGTCTTCCAGGCATTCTCCTTCGGGCATCTGGACCATTTCGGGATGTGTGTGCCAGAGGTGGAATTCTTTGGGGTAGCGGGCTTCGATTTCATCGGCGTGGATGCCTTCCCAAAGGCCGTGGGAGATTTCGGTGAGCCGCCGGTCTTTTGCCACGGTGAGGTGGTGGTAGTCCGCTGCCATGCGGCAGGTTTCATAGGAGCGGGAGAGGGGGGAGGAAATGGCCCGGTCAATGGGCACGTCCTTCAGGGCCAGCGCCGCTTTTCGGCCCTGTTCCCATCCCCTTTCGGAGAGGGGCGTGTCTTCCTGTCCCTGGTAGCGGCCTTCGATGTTCCAGGTGGTTTCTCCATGGCGGAGAAGGATGATGCGTATCATAGGTTCTCCTTAATGTTCACAGTGAACGACTTTGACGTCGTGAATGCCGTCGATGTTCATAAGGGCGGGGATGAGGGCGGAGGGAATGTCCTTGTCCACGGCCACCACCATGACGTTGGTGCCTGCTTCTTTGCCGGCGCCTACCTGCATGCCGTTGATGTTGATGTGTTCCCTGCCCAGAACGGAAGCCACCTGGCCGATCATGCCGGGTTTGTCTTCATGAGGCGCAATGATGATGCAGCCCTTCGGTTCGATGTCCACACGGAAATGGTCGATGGAAACGATTTTGGCTTCCTTCCGGTCAAAGAGGGAGCCCGTGATGCGGTGGCTGCCCTTGTCGGTGTCCACGGTGAGGGAAATGGTGTTGGTGAAATAGTGGCCCTTCTTGGCTTTCACTTCCCGTACGTCCATGTGCCTTTCTTCTGCAATGCCCCTGGCGTTGACGAAGTTTACTGTCTGCTGGAGCACCGGTGCCAGGAGACCCTTCAGTACGGCGGTGGTGAGGGGCGCTGTTTCTGTTTCCGCCAGTTCACCGGTGTATTCTACATTGACTCTGTTGATGCGGCCGCCGGCCAGGTCGATGGCAATATTGCCCATCCGTTCGCAGAGGTCGAAGTAGGGCTGGATGACATGGAGGGTGGCTTTGGTAATGGGGGAAGCGTTCACGGCGGTGGCTACCGGTTCTCCGTGGAGGGCCTGCATGACGCCGATGGCCACGTCGGTGGCAACGCCGGCCTGGGCTTCTTTGGTGGAAGCGCCCAGATGGGGAGTCAAAGCTACATTGGTCATGCCCAGGAAGGGGTTATCCTCCGGCTTCAGCGGTTCATTGGGCCATACGTCGATGCCGGCGCCGGCCACTTTGCCGCTCTTCAGTGCTTCTGCCAGAGCGTAGATGTCCACCACGGCGCCGCGGGATGCATTGACGATGCGGACGCCGTCTTTCATCTTTTCGATTTCTTTTTTGCCGATCATGCCGCGGGTTTCATCGGTGAGGGGTGTATGGAGGGTGATGTAGTCCGATTCCTTCAGGAGGGTGTCCAGGTCCACCAGCTCTACCCCCAGCTGTTTGCCCCTTTCCAGCGGAATGTAGGGGTCATAGCCGATGGTCTTCATGTTGAAGGCCTGCAGGCGCTTGGCTACGTTGGAGCCTACCCGGCCGACGCCGATGATGCCCACGGTTTTGTTCAGGAGCTGGATACCGGTGAAGCTCTTCCTGTCCCAGCGGCCTTCCATAATGGACTGGTGGGCCTGGGGAATGTGGCGTGTCATGGACAGCATGAGGGCGATGGTGTGCTCGCAGGCTGCAATGGTATTCGATTCCGGCGTGTTCACCACGGTAATGCCCTTCTGGGTGGCTTCCTTAATGTCGATGCCGTCGATGCCTACGCCGGCGCGGCCGATGACTTTGAGGTTCCTGGCTGCGTCGATGACCTTTTTCGTTACCTTCGTCTGGCTTCTGGTGATGATGGCGTCGTAGTCACCGATGACCTTGCAAAGCTCCTCTTCCTTCATGTTGGGCTGGATATCTACGATAAATTCCTTTTCCAGGATTTCCTTGGCTTCCTTGGCTACGTCGGCGGTGATGAAAATTCTAAACATAATGATTTCCTCCTTTGAAATATTATCCGTTTGTTCTTTCGTATTCTTTCATAAACTGGGCCAGCGCTTCCGCTGCTTCCGGCGTTACCGCATTGTAGAGGGACACCCGGAGGCCTCCCACCAGACGGTGGCCCTTGACGCCGATGAAATCATTGGCTTTGGCCTTTTCCACGAAATCCTTCTCCATGGCTTCATTGGCCAGGTTGAAGGTCACGTTCATGCGGCTCCTTGCTTCCTTTTCCGCATGGCCCCTATAGAAACCGCCGCTCTCGTCGATAACGTTGTAAATGAGGGCTGCCTTCACCTTGTTTCTTTCCTCGATGGCTTTGAGGCCGCCCATGTTTTTGATCCAGTGGAGCATGCGGTTCAGGGTGTAAATGCAGAAAACCGGCGGCGTATTGTAGGTGGAGTCCTTCTTCACGAAGGTGTTATACTGCAGAAATTCCGGAATATCGGTGCGGGCCGTTTCCAGAAGGCTCTTTTTTATGATGGCAAGTGCCACACCGGCGGCGCCCAGATTTTTCTGGATACCTGCCCAGATCATGTCGAACTTGTTGAAATCGATATCCCTGGAAAGAATGTCTGAAGACATATCGCAGATGAGGGGCACCTTCACCTCCGGAAATTTCCGGTACTCCGTGCCGTAAATGGTGTTGTTGGCGCAGATGTAGAGGTAGTCCGTATCCGGTTTGATATCATAGGTATCCGGAATGTAGGAGTAATTTTTATCCTTGGCAGAATTGGCGTCATAGGTTTCGCCGAAGAAGGCGGCGGTGTTCCTTGCCTTATGGGCCCACACGCCGGTGTCCGCATAGGCCGCCCTGGTGTGAAGGAAATTGTACCCCGTCATGAGGAACTGCATGGTGCCGCCGCCCTGGACGAATACGATTTCATAATCCGGAGCAAGGTGCATGAGCTGCCTGAGCAGGTCCTTCGTTTCATCCAGCATATCCTGGAACTCTTTGGACCGATGGCTGATTTCCGTAATGCCCATGCCTGTGTTTTTGAAATTGGTGAGATCCTCCTTCATAGCCTCCAAAACCTCCAGGGGCATAGGGGACGGGCCGGCGTTGAAATTGAATACTCTCTTCATCATAAACCTCCAAATAACACAAAAAGAGAAGACGTCCCATGGGACGAGCTTCTCTTTTCTCGCGGTGCCACCCAATTTAGCCACGGCAAAAGGAAGAAGCAGGTATAAAAAAACGCTCTCCATCCACTAAGGGACGAGAGCACCCGCGATACCACCCAAATTGCCGAAAGGCCATCTTTGACAGGCTGTAACGGGCCTACCCGAAAGATTCTTCATCCATGTCTCCGAAGTGGAAAGATAATCAGCCTTTGGCAGCTCTCACCGGCCGCTGCCTCTCTGAAAAAGTCTCATTACCCCTTCTTCATCATCGCCTGTTTCGTATGGCTGAATTATAGCCCCGGCCCTTTCACTTTGTCAAGAAGGAAATTTTAGAAATAGTGGGACTGTATTGCGGTGCAGGTTCAAAAGGTAGAGAAGGGGGCAGAAGGTTCAAAGGGTGGTGGCGGGGATGCAATCCGCAACCCTCAACCCCATAGGGGCTGTCAAACCTCAGAACCCTCCGGCCATAGCCCGGTCAATCTTAAGAACTTTTACCTCTGCGCCCCCCTTTAACGGCATTGCTAATCGTGCTATAATACATTCATGCATACTATCATGCGAAATAATGATATCAGGGAAGCGCTGATTCACTAGGGAAGCACTGATTAATTCATAGAGTTTGCTTTTATAAGAATTTTCATGCACTGCTTCGTCATGAGGCTCCTTAA
>NZ_UPZP01000122.1 GCF_900538805.1 uncultured Dialister sp. | reverse complement strand
CTTATGGGCAGGCTAAGGGCCAACTTTGGTCGACTCGCGCATTCTATGCAGAATGCGCGCAGTAAGAATCGTAAGTGTCAGAAATATGGTTAAATACCAATCGGCGGGAAGGCTGCCGTTTGGCAGTCAGGTCAGCAAAGAGTATCATTTCGACTTGTAGCCACGTACACCCTTTTGCCGCTTACGCGGCACTTCCCCTCAAGGGGAAACAAGGCGTTACGGGATTTACTTTTGTGTCACCGTTGGTACATGCCGATGAGCCATAGCCTCCTTCCTTAGGAAGGAGGTGGCGCCGCAGGCGACGGAGGATAGGGGCGTCAGGTCTTTTCTCAAATTTTCGGACCTATCCTCAGCCCTATCGGGCAGCTCCTTCCTGAGGAAGGAGCCTGCGTTACGTTCTTTTCTTTTCTTTTGCGTTACCAATGCTGCATGACGGAGAGCCATAGCCCCCTTTCATAAGAAAAAAGGCACAAGAAAACAGGGCTCGAAGGCCCTGTTTTCTTTATACATATACTATTACTTCTTACCGTAGTGAGCGGCTGCGTCTCTGACCCAGTTGAACCGTTCGGGGTCAATGTCCTTGGGGACGGTGCAGTCAGCGCCCAGGATGACGCCTCTTGTGCCTGCTTTATCCAGGATGCGTGCTGTTTCCTTTTCCACTTCTTCCCTGGTGCCGGAGTAGAGGACTCCTTCGGGATTGTTGTCGAAGCCTCCGATGACGCAGCGGTGGTCAAAGATTTCTTCTCCCCTTTCCAGCGGCACCCCTTCAAAGGCCACGGCCCAGTTCACTGCTTTGAAGGGATAGTCCTCATACCAGGTGAGGTCGTTGTGGCAGCCCATGTAGCCGCAGATGTGGAGAAGGTTATAGTTGGAAACGGAGTTTGCCGCCTTCAGTACAGCGATTTCAGAGGGACTGATGAATTCCCGGTATTTCTCTTTTGTCATGTCCGGATGGGGAATGTTCTGCACCGACAGGTAGACGCCGTCGGCGTGGCCGTCGGTAATGACTGCCTTTGCCAGGGTGGCGATGTCTTCGGTCAAGACCGCCATCACTTCCTTCAGTGCTTCCGGGTCTTCCTTCATGAAACGGGTAATCACGGTCTTCGCATCGCTTCCGGTCTGCTGGAATTCAATGCACCGGGCCGGCGCGAAAAGATTGTAGAATACCATGACATCTTTGCCGTATCTCTCGGTCAGAATGCCGCAGAGTTCCACCTGCTTCTGAATCCACGCGGAATCCCTGCCCAGGGGCTTGATATCTGCTGCGTCCCGGATGGATTTCAAATCATGGAGCTGTTCATGGGGATAAAGGAAGAAGCCGTCGGTCATGACCTTAATGAAATCCGGTTTCCAGGACTCATAAAATTTTTCATGTCCCGCCAGGTTATCCACCCAGGCGGAATGGTCGGCCAGTGCGTCTGCGTGTCTCTGATCTGCCAGGAAATGATGCCAGAAACCTACCGGTACACGGTCTACCGGTCTGCAGTCAAGAGCTGCCTTGACTAGTTCTCTCTTAGTCTGTGCCATAGTGATGCCTCCTAAAGTGCAATGATGAATACCGCCGCCGGCGGCTTATCATCAATCATATCATATAAAGGGAAGAGACGGCGAGGAAAATGACTTTCATTTCTTCGCCGTCTCTTCCATGACCTATTCTTCTTTGTTCATTCTTTTGATTTCCGCCAGAAGGTCCTCCGCCTCTTCCATGGAGGCCTTCTCCCTTTCCGGATTCTCCCTGAAATCCATGTCCACTGCCATACCTTCATGGATATCCGGCAGCCAGGAGGCCGGAAGAATGACTGTTTCCTCATCATCTGTAATGAGCACGGCCTTCTTCCCTTCGATGCGGTCTACAATAGCTTCTTTTTTCATCAGTTTCTCTCCTTTTCAATGCGATAGCTGCTGCCGTCGCTGGTGAGTGTCACCGTGCCGTTCCTGTCGGTGCGGTAAATCTGGACTTTTGCCTTTTCCAGCTTATCAATGGTCACCTTGTGGGGATGGCCGTAATCATTGCCCTGTCCGCAGGAAATGAAGGCATTCTTCGGCGAAACGGCCTTCAGGAAAGCCGGCGAGCTGCTGGTGCGGCTGCCATGGTGGCCCACCTTCAGCACGTCGCTCTTCAGGGTGCCGCCTTTTCCAAGGATGGTCTTTTCTTCTTCCTGCTCCGCATCTCCGGTAAACATCATGGAGAAGCTGCCATAGGTCAGGCGGCCGACAATGGAATTATTATTGAAATCGGAATTTCCTTTCTGGTCCTTGATGACCTTTACCGGGCCAAGCACGTTAAATTTCACGCCGTCGAAGAAATCCACCTCGTCCCCTGCCTTCAGCACATGGTAGGGAATCTTCTTTTCCTTAATCTGCTTCAGGTAGTTCTTGTAGGAGCCGGTGCCTGCAGGCATGCCGTCATCATAAATGGCGTCCACCTTGAAATTTTTGAAAATGGCATTCATGCCGCCCAGATGGTCCGCATGGGGATGGGTAATGATGATTTTGGAAATTTCCTTTACCTTATATTTATGTAAGAGCGCCACAATCTGGTCCCGGTGCTCAATATCGCCGGTATCAATCATTACAAACTTCCCGTCCTTTTCCAGAAGGAACGCATCCCCCTGGCCTATGTCCAGCATGCGCACGGTAAGCTGGCTTCCCCCTTTGGCGGAAGCGGACGTTTTCGCTCCGCCGGAGGAGGCGGAAGGCGCTGCGCTGCCGCAGGCGGAAAAAGCGGCGGTCAATGACAGTGACAGAAGGAGCACTGCCAGAAATTTCATCAGATTTTTGAATAGATGCATAGTTATCTCCCCATTTTCATCACTTCAGCCCGGGCCGCCGGAATGAGCTTAGCCAAATCGCTGGCCCGGTATCCCACCGGCGTCTTTTCCGCCGCCATATCTCCTGCTAAACCGTGGAGGTACACCCCTGCCAGAGCGGCGCCGGAGGCGTTCATGCCCTGTCCCGCCAGGGCCGCAATGATACCGGTCAGCGTATCCCCCATGCCGCCGGTGGCCATGCCGGGATTTCCGGTGGGATTCACATAGGCGGAGCCGTCGGGCATGGCAGTCACCGTAGGCGCCCCTTTCAGCACCAGCACCACATGGTTTTCCACCGCAAACCGGATGGCTTCGTCAATCCGGCCGTCTTCGATTTCCTTAGGCGTTAGGCCGGTCAAATGGGAAAATTCTCCCACATGGGGCGTAAGGATGAGACGGCCCGGGCATGTATCCAGAGAAATATTTTCCTCCTTCAGCGCAAAGAGACCGTCCGCATCGATGACCATGGTTCCGTCAAAGGATGTGACCAGGTCTTTCACGAATCGTCCTGTTTCCCTGTTCCTGCCAAGGCCGGGGCCCAGGGCGACGACATCATAGGCCTTCGCCTTTTCCAGCGCCTCCCCGCTGTCTTCTCCTGTAAAGAAGGGATCTTTCCCAATAGAGGAAACCATGAGCTCCGGAATCCGTCCTGCCAGGGCATGGGCGGCACCGGCAGCAGTCACCACCGCCACCTTCCCGCCGCCGGCGTAAAGGGCGCCCTGCCCTGCCAGAAGGGCGGCCCCCTCCATGCCGTCGGAGCCTGCGAAAATGCCGATGAAGCCATTCTTCCCCTTATGGGACACCCGGTTTCTCACAGGAAGGATATTGAACACATCCTCCCTTTCCGTCAGACGGACAGGAAAATCCATGCGAGCTTCATTGGGAATGCCGATGGGCGAATAGAGCAGGGTACCGGTGTAGGAAGAGCCGGGATAAAGCACGTGGCCCCGTTTCACAGACCCCAGGGCCACGGTGTAGTCTGCGTCCACCACCACCCCTGCTGCCTTGCCGCTGTCCGTCATCATGCCGCTTGGCAGGTCCACGGAAATAATAATGCCCTGGGCTTCATTCATAAGAGTAATGAGGAGAGCCTTTTCCCCTTTCACCTCGCTGGAAATACCGGTGCCAATCAAGGCATCCACCAGGATATCGGCGTCATGGATATAGGGCGCCCCTTCTTCTGCTTTGGAAATGGAAATCACGGGGATTCCCATTTTCTCCGCCACCGCCTTGTACTGCTTCGACGACTCGCTCATGTGGGCCTCATTTCCCATGAGGAGCACCAGCACCCGGGCCCCCTTCTCTGCAGCGTAGCGGGCGGCCACGAACCCGTCGCCGCCATTATTTCCACTGCCGCAAAGAATCACCGTAAAGGCGCCGTCCCAGTCCACATAGGGCTGTGTCAAACGAACCACCGACGCCCCTGCGTTTTCCATGAGTACCATTTCCGGGATTCCGTACTCCTTCATGGCCATGGAATCCAGAAGTCTTGACTCCTCAGTCTTTGTCAGTATCATGTCTGCCTCCTGCCATGACCACCACTGCAATGGCCATATTTTCTTCATGGGAAATGGAAATGGACATATCCTCTATGCCCAGCTCCTCTGCCCTTTTCTTGAAAGTCCCCTGCAGATGGAGCACCGGTGCCCCCCATTTCGTCCAGGTCACAAAAGCGTCCTGCCAGGCGGAGCCGAATATGCCGATACCCAGTGCCTTCCCAGCCGCCTCCCGGGCTCCCCAGAGGGCCGCATAGGACTCGGCCCGCTTCTTCCCCTTCTTTTCACAGTGGGCGATTTCCTCTGCCGTGAAAATCTTCTCCGCCCGGGCCGGGAACTTTTCCAGTATGCGCTCCCACCTTTCAATCTTCACCAAATCTACACCTACGTACATGGGATTCTCCTTTCGTGAAATCCTCAAAACTTCTCACTTCTTTCCTCTTTATTGTACAAAAGCGCCATGCCTTATTCAAATGAAAGATGAAATCGGAAAAAATCGCATCTTTATATTTCAAAAGAAAAGATAGAAAGTTTCCTTGCCATGGCAGTCAAAATATGATAGAATGGCATGGTATGAATAATGCAGACGGGAGGTGAAATACATTGCCACAGATTAAAGCCAACATGAAAAGCATGAGACAGGACGCTGCTAAAAGAGCTGCCAACGCTGCTGTTAAATCCCAGATTCACGGCGCTATGAAGAAAGCTGTAGCTGCTGCTAACTCTGACAATAAGGAAGAAGCTTTTCGCGCCGCTGTAAGCATTATTGATAGTGCTGCTCAGAAGGGCGTCATTCATAAGAATGCAGCTGCTCGTAAGAAATCCCGTCTGAACGCAAACGTAAACGCTGCTATTGCCAAGGCTAAAGCTGCTGAAGCAAAAGAAAAAGCAGAAGAAGCTAAGGAAGAAGCAAAGGAAGCTTACAAGGAAGCAATGGAAGAAAAGGCGTAAGTCTTTCCAAAAGAACTGTGCAATTCGTGGCGCAGTTCTTTTTTTATTGCTTCCCTTAGTGTCACCTGGACAGGGGAATACCGTATTCCCGAAGGTTCACGCGCCTTCGGTGCGAGGGTTCATGGGCCATGCGCTGACGCACTGGCCCATAGGTTCTGTCCGGGACCGGCTGCCGCCTTCGGCGGCGGAGGTTCACGCTCCATACATAGATTTCCAACCACCTGGGGAAGCGCTGATTAAATCGTTATCGGATTTCATTCTTGTATTTTTATTCAATGCAAGGAATAAGTCGACGCGAATA
>NZ_UPZP01000121.1 GCF_900538805.1 uncultured Dialister sp. | reverse complement strand
GCAGCGACCTGAAAATCACGTGAGACGCTTTCCCGTGGAGCAGACGCCGCCGCAGGCGGCAGAAGGGGTGCATTTCCTCGCGCCATAGGCGCGGTTGGCTTATTTTCCCTCGCCCGCCAGGGCGATTATAAAGGTTTTATAAAAACTGGCGGCGCAGCCGCCTACCAATCCCCTTTGAACCTTCTGCACCCTTTGAACCCTTTGAACCCTCACGCCAAAGGCGTGTCAAAGCTACGCCCCTTTCACTTCTTTATACATTTCATCCATAAACCCGGCCATCCATTTCATTTCATCTCCGGTAATGCCTTTTTTATTGATATTCATCTTGGCCATACTGCCGGGAAGGAGACGGATATAGGGAAGCATGGTTCTGGGGAGTTTCATGGGATTCCAGCCCCGCATGGGGTCTTCGTCGGCCCATGTAATGATGAAGGAGGCGCCGCTGTCCATAATGCTTCCGATGCCAAGCTGCCTTGCCTTCACGCGGATTCGGGAGATGTGGAACAGTTTTTCCACCGGTTTGGTGGGAGTGCCGAAGCGGTCCACCACTTCATCGATGAGATCGGAAAGGGCCTTGTCATCTTCCACCGCTGCCAGGCGGCGGTAGATTTCCATTTTCTGTTCTTCATTGGAAATATAACTGCTGTCCAGATAGGCGTCCTGGCGGAATTCGATGGTGGTGTTAGGCAGCTTTTTGGGAAGGGGCCTGTTTTCCCTCTTGGCCCGAAGCTTTTCCACCGCTTCTTCCAGCATGGTGCAGTAGGTGGCAAAACCTACGCTGGCAATATTTCCATGCTGGGCGGCGCCCAGAAGGTTGCCGGCGCCCCGGATTTCCAAGTCCCGCATGGCCACCTTGAAGCCGCTGCCCAGTTCTGTGAATTCGCGGATGGTGTCCAGTCTTTTTTCCGCCACTTCGGAAAGTACTTTCCCCTTCCGGTAGAAAAACCAGGCCCTGGCAATTTTTTCAGACCGTCCTACGCGGCCTCTCATCTGGTAAATCTGGGAAAGGCCCATGCGGTCCGCATCGTACACCAGCATGGTATTGGCATTGGGCTGGTCCAGTCCGTTTTCAATGAGGGTAGTGCAGAGGAGTACATCGTATTTCCTGTCATAGAAATCAAGCATCACCTTTTCCAGCTGCCTGCCTTCCATGCGGCCGTAGGCTACGCCGATGGTGATATTTTCCGGAAGGATGCTCCTCAAATGATCCAGCATGGCCGGCATGGTTTCTATGCGGTTGTACACGAAATAGGTCTGTCCTCCCCTTTCCTTTTCACGAAGAATGGCGTCCCTGACGATGGTATCATCGTATTCCGTCACATAGGTCTGGATGGCGTGGCGGTTGGAAGGGGGCGTGGTAATGGTGACCATATCCCTCACGCCGGTTAGGCTCATGTGGAGGGTACGGGGAATGGGCGTTGCCGACAGGGTGAGCACGTCAATGCCGGCGGACCAGGATTTCCATTTTTCCTTCTGCACCACGCCGAAGCGCTGTTCTTCATCCACCACAAGAAGTCCCAGTTTCCTGCATTCCACCTTCTTATTGAGCACCGCATGGGTGCCAATGACCACATCAACATCCCCGTCCTTCAAACGGCGGAGAATGTCTTTTTTCTCCTTTGCCGTGGTGAAACGGTTCAGAAGAGCCAGGTTCACGCCGAAGCTGTCCATGCGGTCCTTGAAATTTTTGTAATGCTGCTGGGAAAGGACAGTGGTAGGACAGAGCACCATGGCCTGGTATCCGCTCATGACGCATTTGAAGACCGCCCGCATGGCCACTTCCGTTTTACCGAATCCCACGTCGCCGCAGAGAAGCATATCCATAGGCACCGGTTTCTCCATGGCCTGCTTGATGCCGTCAATGGCAGTGAGCTGGTCCTCCGTTTCCACGAAGGGGAAGGTGTCTTCGAATTCCCGCTGTTCCGGTCCGTCCTTGGCAAAGGCAATACCCTTTGTGATTTCCCGTTTGGCGTAAATGTCAAGAAGCCTTTCCGCCAGCTCTTCAATGGATTTCCTGGCTTTGGAGCGGATTTTTTCCCAATGGGCCTCACCCATTTTGTTCAGCACCGGAGTGCCGCCTTCGGGGCCTATATATTTTTCCAGGGTGGAAATCTTTTCCACCGGCAGGTAGAGTTTATCGTTTCCTGCATACTGGATGGCAATGTAGTCCCGGTGCACACCGGAAAGCTCAATGGTCTTAATGCCCAGGTACTTGCCGATGCCGTGTACATCCTGCACCACATAGTCTCCGGGATTCAAATCGGAGAAGTAGCGGATCTGCCGCCCCTTGCCCGCACCTTTGACACGGCGGATTTTCTGTTTTCCCAGTACGTCGCCGGCGGTCAGGAGGGCCAGCTTTTCATCGGCCATTTCATAGCCCTCAGAAAGGACACCGTGCACCAGGGATACCATGGCCGGTGTCATGTTCTCTGCCAGGGGAATGTCGTAATCCCGGAGGATTCCTTTTAATTCCTCTTCTTCCGATGCCCTTGGCACCACGAAGAGAACTTTCCAGTCCTTCTTCAGGAGGGATTTCAGGTCCTCTATAAAAATGGGAATCTGCCGCTGGTAGTTGGTCATGGACTGGCCCTGCCAGCCGTAAACGACAGGTTTAAAAGCGGTGAGGGAGCGGTTCAGCAGGGAGAAAATGATTTCTCCATTTTTCTTTCTTCCCTTCCCCACCAGTTCTTCAAAGGGAAAAGCCTTTTCCCTGTTTTCCTTTTCTTCCTTGAAATAGCGCTTCAGGTTTTCTTCCGACCGCTGCGGTTCATCGTAAAAAATGAGCCCCCTTTCCAGATAATCGAAAAGGATGGATTTCTTTTCTTCCTTCAGGGACAGGGGCAGCACCATGGCCTTGTCAAAGTTTTCCATGGACCGCTGGCTGTCTTCGTCGAAGGAACGGATGCTGTCGATTTCATCGCCGAAAAATTCGATTCTAAGCGGATGGGCTTCACTGATGGGGAAAATATCCACAATGTCGCCGCGCACCGCAAAGTGGCCGCACCGTTCTACCTGTCCCACTCTTTCGTAGCCGGCGGAAACCAGCTTTTCCAAAAGATCCTCCCTTTCCCATTCATCACCCAGGGCAAAGGTGAGCGCATGGTCCTTCAGCGCTTCAGGAGAAATAATCTTCTGGGCTGCCTCTACGGAGGTGGCCAGAATTACCGCCTTTTTCCCTTCCATGAGAAGAGAAAGGGACTGCATGCGGTCCCTAAGACGCTCGGTTCCCGTAAAGGTGACATGGAAGCCCGCTTCCTCCACCAGCGGGAAAGGATGCACCTCAAAATCCGGCGCAAAAAAGGCCAAATCCTCTTCCCAGCGGAAAATATCCTTCTGGTCCGGCACGATAATGACTGCCCTGTCACAGGTCTTCAGAAGGGCAGCGGCAGCCAGTGCTTTCTGGGAGCCGGAAATACCGGTCATCATGAGGGGCTTTCCGCTCTTCATTTCAGCGGAACCCATAAGTTTTTCCTTCATTCTTTCCGCCAGCATGGGACCGGTGGTGCTGTCCAGGGAGAAGGACGCCCTGCTTTCCGTCAATGCCGCCTTCACGCCGGACAAAGAGGCTTCTTTTCTCTGTTCATTCATGGGCATAGCTCCTTTCCTTCTTCACCAAACTTCTCCAGGCCTTCATATCCATTCAGCGCCAGTATACGGTCATGAATGGTTTCATTTTCATAGCTGAAGTCCGGCCATATGTCTTCCAATGGAACCAGCACAAAAGGCCGCTCCCAGAAATAGGGATGCGGCAGACGGAGGAAATCCGTTTCGCTTCTCACTTTATCACTGTAAATGAGGTCCAGATCCAGGGTGCGGGGGCCCCAGTGGACATCCCGCTTCCGTCCGAAATCCTTTTCCACCTTGAGGAAAAGAGTCATAAGCTCTTCCGGAGCCCCATCCCATGCCACCAGTGCCGCCGCATTGATGAAATCGGGCTGGTCCGTTTTTCCCCAGGGTTTGGTCCTGTAGAAGGAGGAAACCTTCAGGATACGGAGATTCTCTTCCTTCAGCCTCTGTAACGCGCTTCGTAATATGCAGAGGGAATCTCCCATATTGGAGCCCAATGCCATAATATATGTATTCATCTGCCTCCATGCTGCAGGATATCCTGCGGCATCATCATTTCCTTTCTTTGCAAAGGGTGACGAAAACATCATCCAATATTCCCGGAATGGGAGAACCCGGTTTATGGACCGTGGTAATGACCTTCATCACCGGCGGGAAATTTTTCATGATATCACCGTTAATAACCCCTGCCAGTCTTTCCAGCAGCTTATAGGGACCTCCTTCGGCCCTCTTCTTCACCATTTCATATACCGCCACATAGTTGACAGAATCTTCCAGGGCATCCGTTTCCCCTACCCTGGACAGGTCCAGGTCCATTTCCACATCAATGTAGAAACGCTGCCCCAGCTTCGTTTCCTCCGGCTCATCGCCATGATAGCCGAAAAAGGCCATGCCCTTGAGATTAATATGGTCCATGTCATTCTCCCTTTCCCCGGAAAAGGCGGAGCGCATCCCACACCTTCAGTTCCCGGGCCGTAGTCTTCACATCGTGCACCCGGTAAATGGTACAGCCCTTTTCTGCGCCCCAGAGATTCACCGCCGCCGTGCCTTCATCCCGTTCATCCGCATCGGTGCCAAGGATGGTGCCGATAAAGCGCTTCCGGCTCACCCCAAGGAGCCAGGGACAGGGAAATGCCAGGGTTAATTCATCCAGCCTGGTCAGGATTTCCATATTCTGCTCTGCATTCTTGGAAAACCCGATGCCCGGGTCCAGGATAATATTGTCTGCCTTCACACCGGCGGAAAGGGCGATTTCAATGGATTTATCGAAGAAATGCTTCAAATCTTCGATAATATCAGCACCGTACTCTTCCGTTTCCTGATTATGCATGAGAATCACCGGCACATCAAAGGCAGCAGATACTTTGGCCATACTGCCGTCATCGTACTGGAAGCCCCAGATGTCATTCACCATGTGGGCGCCGGCGGCAAGGGCTTTTTCCATGGTCTCATAATGATAGGAATCAATAGAAACCGGCACCATGCTCACCTTCAGCACATCCGGAAGGAACTGCATGAGCCGCTTCGTTTCCTCCTCCGGCGTCAGGGTTACATGGCCCGGGCGGGTGGATTCAGCGCCCACATCAATGATGTCCGCCCCATCCCTAATCATATCGGTGGTATGGGAAACGGCCATGGTGTCTGAATTCCATTTGCCCCCATCGGAAAAAGAATCGGGCGTTACGTTGAGGATCCCCATAACCAGGGACCGTTCATCCAATTCCAGCTTCTTTCCATCCTTCCATTCATACAGCCGATGCTGTCTTTTCATGTTTTTCCCCCTCTTCGCAAAAGCGATGATTCACTATGAAAAATCATTTCCTACCATTATAGCACGGGCAGGAAGCTCCTGAAAAATTCAACAAAAAAAGCGGTATCCACCGCCTTTTTGTGCAAGACCGTCATTGAGGAGTATGACGAATCCGCAGTCCGATTGATAATCAGGGAAATAATCATCAATGAGACCGGACAGGTAAACCCGTCCCATGGCATTTCCTCCATGTAACACTATTATACAAAATTTTTCACAAAAATCCAATAGGGTTCAAAATTTTTTATATTCTTCCATTGGATTATGGAAAAGGTTCTTAAGATTGACCGGCCCGGTGGCCGGAGGGTTCTTAAGTTTGACAGCCGCGCTGCGGCTGAGGGTTGTGGTATCGCCCATGGAGCCACTGCGTGGCAGGGTTCAAAGGGTTCAGAAGGTTCATAGGGTTCAGAGGGGAAGGTATC
>NZ_UPZP01000120.1 GCF_900538805.1 uncultured Dialister sp. | reverse complement strand
ATTTTTATCCAATGCAAGGAATAAGTCGACGCGAATAGCGAGCTATTTAAGGAGACTTATGACGCAGCATTGGATAAAAATTCATATGAAATTTGATTCTGCGAATTAATCAGTGCTTCCCTAGTGACGGCAATGATGGTAAATACCTGTCGGCAGGAAGGCGGGAGAGGCGAAGCCAGCGGGCAGCATAGGGGAGGGAGATTTCTCGACTCCGTTTCACTCACTTCGTGAAACGATTTCATCATTTTGGCGCTGCCCTCCGCTCGAAATGACAGGGGAGCGGTGCTGCATTGGTGTCATTGGTGCAGGGGAAAGAAGGCAGACGCCTGGCACCATGGAGCCTTCCTGCCGGGATCGTCATTCTGAACGAAGTGAAGAATCTCGGTGCATGAAGCTAGTGACGGCAATGATAGTAAATACCTGCCAGCAGGAAGGCGGGAGAGGCAAGCCGGCATGTAGTATAGGCAGGGAAATTGCCCCTTTGTGAAAAGAATTTGACTGTCTGAAATAGAGAAAACCATTCTCAAATAGACTGCATAGAAGAAAACTATTCTCAAAATGAAGAAAAGGCCGAAAGAGAAATCGTCGAAATTATCCGATAAAAAGTCATAGGTCCATTCTATTTGAGAATATATATTTAAAAATCTCTTTCTCATTTGATGAGAATTCCATATAATTTGTCAAATATTATAGAATAATTTTGTAATATAAAATACAAAGAAAATTTGTTAATTTCTAATAATAGTGATATAATGATGTTGTCCCGAAGGAGTCCTGCCTTCCGGGCGGGAAAGGAAAGAAAAAGAGGAGCAGAGGAAACACGGTCACTCGCGCAGACAATCTTTTTCATGATTTTCCATGGGCTCAGGACTTATATCTGTTTTTATAAGGAGCAAAGAACTATGAAAAAGATTCTTGCCATCGCAGCTGCAGCTGCACTGACTGCCGGCGTTTCCGCCTTCGCAGCCAATCCGTTCTCCGATGTTTCCACCGATGACTGGGCTTACCAGGCAGTATCCGACCTCTCCGACCAGGGAGTGGTAGAAGGCTATCCGGACGGCACCTTCAAAGGGGAAAGAAACATTACCCGTTATGAACTGGCTCAGATCATTGCCCGCCTCATGGCAAAAGAAGACCAGCTGAACGCTGAGCAGCGTGCAACCCTGGACAAACTGGCTGGCGAATACGCTGACGAACTGGCTAACCTGGGCGTTCGCGTTTCCAACCTGGAAAAGAAAGTGGGCAACATTTACTGGTCCGGCGATGCCCGTATGCAGTACCAGCACAACCTGAAATCTGATGAGGATAACGGCGTTTATGCAAAGGAACATGATGATGCATGGACAGGCCGTATGCGTCTGAACGTAAAGGCTCAGGTCAATGACCAGGTTACCGTCAATGGCCGCTTTGTTACCAATATGTACTTCAAGAATGCTGAAGATGATGACGGTGACACCACCATGGACCGCATCTACTCCCAGTGGACACCAAACGAAAAGACCACCGTCAACATCGGTCGCTTCGGTGTAGCCCTTGATCAGACCGGCACCTTCTGGGATGAAGATGGCGTATTCGACGGCGTCAATGCAGCCTGGGACAACGGCAAAATCGGCGTAGAAGCAGGCTATGGCCGTTTCAAGGATGCTGGAAATGAAGTGGCTGAGGATGGCGAAGGCGGCATGTGGAAAGACAGAGCTTCCACTGAAGCATGGTATGGCAAACTGACCGGCCACTTCAATGACCGCGCAGACCTCTCTGCTTTCTATTTGGCTAACACCCACAAAGCTAACGGGAAACAGGGTATTGAATACCACAGCCCGAAAGCCCATGCATGGGGCGCAGGCACCACCGTTGATCTGGGTGGCAACTTCAACCTTGACGGCGACTTCGTTCAGACAAAACTGAACAAAGGAAACGGACATGCCAACCTCTGGACCGCAGGCCTCACCTACGGCGCTGTGGACACCGACAAACCAGGCACCTGGCAGCTGGGCGTTCACTATGTGAAATCTGACTATGGCGCTATGCTTCTCGGCAACTCCGCCCTGGACCTCACCGACCAGCTGGACTATGGATATGATAAGAATGCAGACATTCACTTCTGGGTAGCCCGCGCAGGCGTAGCACTCCAGAAAGGCGTAGAACTGGACGCTTACTACAACTTCGCAGCCAAAGCATCCGGCGTTGATGGACAGCATGTAGACGATCCCGACGACACCTGGGGCATCGAACTGAACTACGCATTCTAATGGAATGAAAAAAGAACTCCTTCGGGGGTTCTTTTTTTATTGGCTTTTCTTTTCAAAATCTTATGATAAAATGAAGGTAAAGGAGGTGGTGTGATGGACTACGACACCATAGACGACGTCTATCTGGCTGGTAAAAATCCCGAATATGATGCAGCGGCGAAGAAGCTGCTTTCCAGTAAAAAGATATTGGCCTGGATTCTGAAATACTGCGTGGAAGAATTCAAAGACTGTTCCATTGCCGACATTCGGGACCGCTATATCATAGGTATACCGGAAACAGCATCGGTGCCGGCGCTTCCCGATGAGACCAATGCAGCTGGCAAGATTGGTGCCGACAGGATTTCAGGCGAAAGGACAGAAGATACCAGCGTCACGGAAGGAAAAGTTACCTTCGACATCCGTTTCCGTGCCATCACGCCCCGTAATGAACTGGTGCAGCTCATTATTAACATCGAAGCCCAAAGGAGCCGGCACACATACTATCCGCTCCTGAAACGGGCCATGTACTATGTGAGCCGCCTCATTTCTTCCCAGTACGGCGTGGACTTTGACAAGGCACAGTATGGGAAAATCAAGAAGGTCTACAGCATATGGCTCTGCATGGACGCGCCTGATGACAGAGGCGGCATCACTCGATACCGCATGCAGGAAGAGCCGGAATATGGAAATATCCTGGATGAAAAAGAAAACTACGACCTGCAGCAGGTGGTCATGGTTTACGTGGCCCACGCCCGGGCGGATATGGAAAACCGTCTCCTGAACCTCCTGGGCGAACTCTTCGTATCAGAAGACGATGCCAGCAGGAAAAAGGCGGAACTGATTGAACATTACGATATTGATTTAAATGAAAACGAAGAAAGGCTGGTGAGTACCATGTGCAATTTGAGTGTAGGAGTATATGTAAGAGGGAGAGAAAGTGGCGAACAGATTGGATTTGTAAAGGGAGAAAAGAGCGGAATGGAAAAAACAAGTAACCAGATTGTACTGAACCTTCTGCAGATGCATATGGGCATGGATTTCATCAAGAAAGCTACAGGACGTTCAGAAGAAGATATCAAGAAACTGGCAGAGGAAAATCATCTGCCGGTATAACGGAAAAGGCTGGTGAGTACCATGTGCAACCTGAGCGTAGGAGTATATGTAAGAGGGAGAGAAAGTGGAATTTTGGAAGGTAAAATAGAAACCAGCAACCAGATTGTGCTGAACCTTCTGCGGATGCATATGGGCATGGATTTCATCAAGAAAGCAACAGGATGTTCGGAAGAAGATATAAAGAAGGTGGCAGAGGAAAATCATCTGTCAGTTTAGGGAAGCACTGATTCATTCGTAGAGTCTGCTTTTATAAGAATTTTTGTACACTGCTTCGTCATGAGGCTTCTTAAATAATTAATAAGGAATGGAAAAAGAACTCCTTCGGGGGTTCTTTTTTTGGTCGGAAAGGGGCTTGGGAGCTGAATCTTTCGCCCTGCATCGCTGGGGGCACTATGGGTGCTGGGCATTTCGGGCAATTTGAGCTTATATCAGTTACAGAGGGAAAACCTTCACGACCGGGCCTTCGGCCCGTGGGAAATGCACCCCTTTTGGTGCTGACGCACCACCTTTCCCCGGGAGGGGGAACTTTTACCGCCGCTATGCTTTGTGGTACTTATGAGGTAACGGCTTATCTGCGGTTTATTCTGTCCCCTGAATAGGGGAAAGTCCGGCGCAGCCGGATAAGGGGGTGCGCCCGGCATGGGTGTAATCTAATGGGTGAAAGTCCCTTGTGCGGTATGACCATAACAAGCACTCAGCCAATGGCAAGGGGTCCATCGTGAGGTGGGGTCTGAAGGAAGCCGGAGGCAAAACCTTGGTCCGACGAAGAGAAACTTCATAGGAAGGCAGAGTCCGGCAGGATGAGGCAGCCCCTTATGCTGAAGTCCAACGATGGTCTTGGCCAGGCTTTGTAAATGAAGCGGATAGATGAGGCGAAAGATTACATTCTTACCCGGGGAGGTCTCATGGACGTCAAAGCAGTGATAGGTCGTATATCTGGACCGAGTGGAGACGGTTGAAAAAGATTTATCATGAGAAGTCAGCAGAGGTCATAGTACCGCGAAAGCGGGAAGGACTGAACAATTCCGGCCAAAGTAAATCATGAAAGGAGGAACGTGTGATGAAAACAGAATACAGTTTGCAAACTGGCTACCGGTTGGAAAATAGTGGAACTGACGAAGATACAACAAGGAGCGTTGAGCACGGTCCTCGGGAAATGGAAGAAATGGCAAGCAGAATCACACTGGAACGCATTGTGGACAGAAGTAATCTCTACGATGCCTACCAGCGAGTAAAAGCCAATAACGGGGCACCCGGCATAGACAATATGACTGTGAAGGAGTATCCCGATTGGTATGCAGAGCATGGAGAGGAATGGATTGCAAGTATCCTGAATGGAACCTACAAGCCACTCCCTGTGCGCCGAGTAGAAATTCCGAAGGACAACAAAGGAGGAAAACGGAAGCTTGGAATACCCGTCGTTAAAGACAGAGTATTGCAACAGGCGACCGCTCAAGTCCTTATGCCCTTTTATGAGTGCAAATTTGCGGAATGCAGTTTTGCATATCGGCTCCATAGAGGAGCCCAACAGGCCATGGAAGTAGTAAAGCGAAGTGTACAGGAAGGATATGAATACGCATGCGTACTCGACCTTTCCAAATACTTCGACACAATTAACCATGAACTGCTGATGAACATGCTGAGACAGGATATTTCTGACAAGAGAGTCATTGACCTCATCAAGAAATTTCTGAAAAGCGGAGTCATGATAAGGGGATTGAAACAACGCACGGAAGAAGGCTCGCCACAAGGGGGCAACCTTTCTCCACTGCTGGCAAATATCTATTTGACTCCATTCGATAAAGAATTTGAGGGAAGAGGCGTGCGTATTGTAAGATACGCTGATGACATCCTCATACTTGCTAAAAGCCAAAGGGCGGCAGAAAGACTGCTGAGAAACAGTACTGAATACCTGGAAACCAAGCGAAAGCTTAAGGTGAACAGAGAAAAGAGCAAAGCAATCAGCATCTATAAAACGCCGGACTTTAAATTTCTTGGATTCTCTGTTACGAAGAAGGAAAAGGAAGTGAAACTGCTTCCACATCCCAAATCACTAGCAAAGTTGAAAAGGAAGCTGAAGGGCCTGACAAGCCGCAACCAAGGAAAAGGAGCACGAGAAGTTATCCGGAAGACGACGGAATATAACCGTGGATGGGTTGGCTATTATGGAATAGCGGACTTGAAATGGATAGCAGAAAGTCTCGATGGTTGGGTAAGGTCTCGTATACGAATGTGTATATGGAAGCAGTGGAAAAATGTATCCACTCGGATAGATAGCCTGCTTCGATTACATGTCCCATGGAAACTTGCATTCAAGTGGGGAAAGAGTCAAAAAGGATATTGGCGCATAGCACATAGCCAAGTAATGACGACCTCAGTAACAAACAGGATACTGGAGAAAGCTGGATTCGTCGGCCTAAAACAATGCTATGAAATGATAATCTGCCCAAAGAATTGAACCGCCGTATACCGAACGGTACGTACGGTGGTGTGAGAGGGATGAATAATCTCTACTCGATTGACCACCGCAGGTGGCCAATCTGGTATAAAGGTAAGCAAAGAAATGAAACGCCAAAGCAGAGCAGACCGCCGCTTGGCGGGCAGATTGGCAATGGAGTGTCACATCGGTGCTTGACCTCGTACACCCTTTGCCACTACGTGGCGTTCCCCTCAAGGGGAAACGAGAGAT
>NZ_UPZP01000119.1 GCF_900538805.1 uncultured Dialister sp. | reverse complement strand
GCTCCGCTCGAGATGACAATGCGGAGAACAGCTTACTGCCATTTTGAGAATTTTCTGAATCTATATGCTAAGCGGAAAACGGGGCTGTGAGAAAATGATTTACATTTTTTTCACAGCCCCGTTTTCTTATTTATCACGAAGAGCCCGTTTCAGGATTTTTCCGGATGCATTCTTGGGGAGTGCGTCCATGGGAATGAAACGGCGGGGGATTTTGTAGCTGGCCAGGTTTTTGGAGAGGTATTTCCGGATGCGGGTTTCATCGAAATCGTATCCTTCTTTCATCACCACATAGGCCCATACCACCTGACCACGGAGGGGATCGGGGTGGCCGATGACGGCGCATTCGGAGACACCTTCTACTTCATAGATGCAGTCTTCCACTTCGCCGGGATAGATGTTTTCCCCGTTCACAATGATGAGGTCCTTCAGCCGGTCCACGATGTAGATGAATCTGTCTTCGTCCATGTAGGCCAAATCCCCGGTATGAAGCCAGCCGTCGGGTTCCAGCACTTTCTTCGTTTCCTCTTCCTTATGCCAGTAGCCCTTCATCACGTTGTCGCCCCGCACCAGGAGTTCGCCCACCGTGCCGGGCTTGTAGGGACCTTCTTTTTCGGTTGCGATTTTCACTTCCACGCCGGGAATGGCGGGTCCCACGGTAAGGTATTTCAGCTTATCCGCCGGAAGGACGCTCACCACCGGCGCCGCTTCCGTGAGGCCGTAGCCTTCCCGCACGGGATGGTGGAAGCGGTCATAGAAGGCCTGGGCCACGGGCTGGGGAATGGGGGCGCCGCCGGAAATGAAATCGTGCACTGTACGCATGACTGACGGTTCGCCCCGGCGGGCCAGAAGGTTGTACATAGGAGGTACCATGATGGCAATGGTGATGCTGTGTTCCACGATGGTATTCATGATTTCCGTAGGATTTTTCGTCCTCACGATGACGATGGTGCTTCCATGCATGAGCCCTGCATGGATCACCGTGGTGAGCCCGTAGCAGTGGAACATGGGCAGTACGCAGAGGATTTTATCCTCCGGCTTGAAAATGACCTTTTGGGTGAACTGCTCCACGTTGCGGACGAGATTCCGATGGGTCAGCATGGCCCCTTTGGGGCTGCCGGTGGTGCCGGAGGTATAGACAAAGGCACACACATCATTCTCCGTCAAATCAGCAGGGAAGTCCGGCGCTTCCGGAGCATTCCGTTCCCGGGCCTGGAAATCCAGGTCGTGGATGTCGATGGAGTGTACGGAAACGGAAAGCTTCGTGTCCGTCACCAAAAGCATGGCCTCCGCATCCTTCAGGATGTAGTCCACTTCCCGGTCCACCAGGGAATTATTGATGGGGATAATCACGGCCCCCAGGCTCATGACTGCCAGATGCACATAAATAAACTCCGCCCGGTTGGCCGAATACAGCCCCACCCGGCAGCCTTTCCTTACACCCATACCGTAAAGCCGATTCCGATACAGGGAAACCAGAGCCCTGAGTTCCCCATAGGTTACCCTTTCATCGCCCTCAATGGCCACATGGTCTGAAGGCGCCTGGTTGATGATTTCATGAATAAACATAGCGCACCTCACTTCTGCTCTATTGTAGCAGATTACAGATTGTATCTCAAATGGGGCGGGGTGCGGAAGGGCGGGAGGGTTGACGGCCCTGGCGGGCCGAAGGTTATGGCCGCCTGGCGGCGGCAGGTTGTGTAGAAAGGTTGCGATGAAAAGGTTCTTAAGATGGATGCGCCCTGTGGGCGCAAGGGTTCTTAAGTTTGACAGCGGCTTCGCCGCTGAGGGTTGTGGTATCGCCTTTGGACACGCCTGCGGCGTGAGGGTTCAAAGGGTTCATAAGGTTCAGAGGGTTCAGAGGGGGTGGTATCGCCGCTTCGCGGCGATGAGTTTTATTGCCGCCTGTCGGCGGCAGCGCTGCCAGAGGCAGCGAAAACCAAACAACCGCGCCTGCGGCGCGCTGGAAATGCACCCCTTTGGGTGCTATCGCACCACTTCCCCCGGAGGGGGGAAGTTTTAGCGGCGCTATGCCTTGAGATGCTTATGAGAACAAAAGCTGAGTGGAGAGCAAATCTCCCCCTCCGGGGGGAGACGCCGCCGCAGGCGGCAGAAGGGGTGCATTTCTAGCGCCCGCCAAGGCGGTTGGCTTGTTTTCCTCTGAGCAAAGCCCGGTTGTATGGTTTTCTCTCCACTGCTGCCATAAACTCAAATTGACGCCACCGCCCAGCACCCATAGTGCCCCCTGAATAGGGGTGGCAAGGGAACTGGATTCGTAGGGAGCCCTTGGGCGACTGAGAATCCAGTGACACGCTTCACACCGTGGCAAAGGTGGTGGCGTCAGCCACCAAAGGGGGCGCTGCCGACAGGCAGCATACATACTCCCCTCTGAACCAGCCCGCTCTGTGGGCAGAACCCATCGGTCAGTGGGCAGAACCCATCGGTCAGTGCGTCAGCACATGACCGATAGAACCCGGGCGCCGCAGGCGCCTGAACCCTCTTGTGTACGGGAATACCGCCGGTCTGACAGTCTGCCGTCTTCCCGCCGACTGGTATTTACCAGCAAATGAGACACTAACATCTTGTACCAAGATCCTTCGCTTCGCTCAGGATGACGAGGGGGAGGCGGGAAGGAGCCAGCGATAAGCCGACAGCCGACAGCGGATTGCGGATTGCCGCCTGCCGGCGCCCTATTTCACCAGGCCCCTGAACGCCGGCGCCATGACGTGGCCTTCTCCGTCCCAGGGAGCGAAGGTTTCGTGAAGGGGCACCCAGGGTGCCAGCTGGGCGGGGGTTCCTTTTTCCATGAGCCCGTCTTTTGCAAGCTGTGCTTCATAAGGAAAGTCCGGGGCTTTTCTTCTTTCTTTTACGACTGCTTTGGCATCTACGGTGTATTCGCCGGTTTTGTCGTTTTTCAGAATGATGCGGAGGATGTCACCGGGGGCTGCGTAGTCCAGGGCATATTTAGCCAGGTAGTTCACCGCCGTCACGTCCACGCCATTGATGGACAGAATCCAGTCTCCCGCCTGCACAGGGGAGAGTTCGGGGTGATTGTCCCGGTCCACCGATTTCACCTTGGGATGGGATTTGTTGAAGCCGCCCTCCAGTTCTATGCCGTAGTCCGGATGATTTTCCAGGTCATTGTAGGCTTCTTCCACCGCCTGATAGCCCTGGTTCACGAATTCGTCCTTCACGTCGGTCTGGATGGTGCTGCTGTAGTAATAGCCGCCGAATCCCGTTTTACTGCGGTAGGTGTGGTAGTTCCAGAAATCCATATCCACCCAGGTGCCGCCGTTTTCCGGCCGGAAGGACACGTAGCCGTTGTATTCGCTGCCGTAGTAATCGTAGATGAATTCCGCCGCATAGGGGTCCTCTCCCCGATAGTAGCGGTAATAGCCGTCGTAGGAAATGGGATTTCCTTTCTCGTCCCTGTCGTTCAGATGGTACAGGAAGGCCTGCTGCACCTTTTCCGGCGTTTCACCGGGGAAATAGACGCTGTAGGCGGGGCCGTAATTCGGCGCCGTGCCCGGCTCCTTTGCCATGAGGCTCACCTTGCCTGCCACGTTTTTGAAATCGTGGCCGAAATTCTTGCCGTCTTCCTTTCTGGCGGTGAGTTTCCAGTCCTTCGGCAGGGCTGCCATACTGTCCACCAGATTCTTCGGCAGTACATACCACAGGTCCAGGCCGGCGCATCTGGCAGGAAAGGTGCTGTCCGGATTCACCGGAAGGGGCGAAATGTTCCATGTCCTTTTCTTCTGGGCGAGTGTGATTTCGCTGAAGAAATTCTTCCCCTTCTCCCGGGACAGGTCCTGGATATGAAGGTACCAGGCCTCTTCTCCCTGTACATGCTGCACCTCTGCCGTCATGCCGCGGCCCCAGACCTCCCGGCCGAAGTCCACCAGCCTGCCGTCTTTCAGCGCCGTGCCCCTGACGGACCCTTCGGAATTGGAAGCGCCCAGCCGGTTTCCGAAATAGGCAGCCCCCGCCGTCAAAGGCGCTGCCAGCAGCGCCGCCAGCGCAAGGCCGGCTATTGCTCTTTTCATCATAGGATTCCCTCCTTTGCTATACTGCCAGTATATCATATGGGGCCGCTTCGCGGCCCTTTTGACACGCCTGCGGCGTGAGGGTTGACGGCCTTTTGGGCCGAAGATTCTTAAGGTTCTCAGGTTTGACAGCGGCTTCGCCGCTGAGGGTTATGGTATCGCCGCTTCGCGGCGATGAGATTTATTGCCGCCTGTCGGCGGCAGCGCTGCCTTTGGCAGCGAAAACCAAACACCCGCGCCTGCGGCGCGCTGGAAATGCACCCCTTTGGGTGCTATCGCACCACTTCCCCCGGAGGGGGAAGTTTTAGCGACGCTATGCCTTGAGATGCTTATGAGTTCAAAAGCTGAGTGGAGAGCAAATCTCCCCCTCCGGGGGAGACGCCGCCGCAGGCGGCAGAAGGGGTGCATTTCCAGCGCCCGCCAGGGTGATTGGCTTGTTTTCCTCGGGCGAAGCCCGGTTGTATGGTTTTCTCTCCGCTGCTGCCATAAACTCAAATTGCCGCCATTGCTCAGCACCCATAGTGCCCCCTGAATAGGGGGTGGCAAGGGAACTGGATTCGTAGGGAGCCGATAGGCGACTGAGAATCCAGTGACACGCTTCCCAGCGGGCAAGGTAGTGGCGCCAGCCACCAAAAAGGGGGGGGTGCTGCCGCAGGCAGCATTTTATACTCATCCCCGGCAGGCGATACCACAACCCTCGGCCTGCGCGAAAGTGCAGGGTTGTCGCCCCTGCCCGCCAAAGGCGGGCGCCCCCTCCTGCTTTCGGGAATACGGTCCAGCACGCTAACGGATAGCGGTAAGCCGACAGTCGGTGGCCCCCTCATTGACATCCATACGATATCGTAGTAATATGTGGTCAATCGCTTCGATATCGTAGTATTTTAAAAAGGAGAAACCTATGAAGAAGAAAAGTCTGCTGGCCCTTGCTCTGGCAGGGTGCCTCTGGATGGGAGGAAGTGCTATGGCCATGGATGTGAATGTGGATTCTTCCACGAAGGATATGACGGGGAAGGCAGCAAGCACTCTGCTTTCGGTACCGGTGAAGACGCCGCTCATTAACCAGATTTCCAATGTGGTGTACGAGCAGGTGCCCATGCGGGGCTATCCCAATGTGGCCATGAAGATGGATATCCTCCAGCCGAAATCGGAGAAGAAGCTGCCGGCCATTGTTTACGTCACCGGCGGCGGTTTCATCAACGCCAACAAGGATAACGGCATTCAGCTGCGCATGCATCTGGCCGAGGCGGGCTATGTGGTGGCTTCCATCCAGTACCGGGTGGCGCCTACGGCTAGATTTCCCCAGCCCCTGGAAGATGTGAAATCGTCCATCCGGTATCTCAAGGCCCATGCAGAGCAGTTTAACATCGACCCTGACCGCATTGGCATCGTCGGCGGCAGCGCCACTTTCGACAAGGGGGAGAACCTGAATGTGGACAGCAGTGTGAAGGCGGCGGTGGACCTCTATGGCCTTTCTGACCTCACCCGCATCGGTGATGATTATGATGATGCGGTGAAAGAAAAGCATAAATCCGCCGGCGCCACGGAGGCCCTCTGGGTGAACGGCTCTCCGGTGTTTGGCGGGAAGGACGGCGGCATCCTGGCGGACAGGGAGGCAGCAGATAAAGCCAACCCCATCACCTATATTTCCAAAACCAGCGCCCCCATGCTTCTCATGCACGGCACCGCCGACACCGTGGTCTCCCCCAGCCAGACGGACCTCCTTTTCCAGGCTCTGCAGAAGAACCACATCCCTTCCAAGCGGTACCTGGTGGAAGGCGCCGCCCATGGCGGTATCTACTGGAACCAGAAGGAAGTGCTGGATATTATTACGGAATTCTTTGATTCCTATTTGAAATAGGGGCCACTGCGTGGCCCGGGTTGATGCGCCTGTAGGCGAAAGGGTTGGGCCGCCTATCGGCGGCAGGTTGTGTAGAAGGGTTGCGGTAAAAGGTTCTTAGGATTGATGCGCCCTGTGGGCGCAAGGGTTCTAAAGTTTGACGGGCCTTCGGCCCGAGGGTTGTGGTATCGCCGCTTCGCGGCGATGAGTTTTATAATTCCGC
>NZ_UPZP01000118.1 GCF_900538805.1 uncultured Dialister sp. | reverse complement strand
GGTGATCGGTATCTGCGGCATGTTCCTGGCACCCTTCGGCATGTTGATTTCCAAATGGGCAGCCATGAAGGCCTTTGTAGACGCCGGGCAGCCCCTCCTTCTCCTGGCCCTGGTGTACGGCTCTGCCACCACCCTTTTCTACTGGACCAAATGGCTGGGGAAGATTACCACCTATATTCCTACCAATGAAAACAGGGAAAAGGGGATCCTGGGGGTAGAGTGGACAGCCCTGAAGACGCTGGCGGCTTTGACCCTGGTGGTGTGCGTCCTCTTCCCTCTGATTTCCCAGTACATGGTTATCCCCTATCTGGCTTTAATGTATAGAAATATTAATGATGTCATTGCCCAGTCCAACCTCTGGATTATGTCGGTGATGGTGTTCCTTATCATCATCCTGCCTCTCCGTTTCGGCAAGAGCAGGAGGAAGAAACAGGTGATTACGAACCTTTCCGGTGAGAATCTGGGAAGTGACGTGGCTTACCGCGGCGCCGGCGGACGGATTGTGCCGGTGCAGCTTCGGAACTGGTATCTGGAAACCTGGTTTGGTGAAAAGAGGATGACCCTCTGGGGGTACACGGCCTGCCTGGCCTGCGTGCTCATGGAGCTGTCTCTGGCGGCGGGAGGTGTGTTCCATGTCTGATTATATGATGAATGCCATGGGCGCCCTTCTGTACCTGCTGCTGGCGCCCCTTTTGGGAGGACTTCTTGCAGGCCTTGACCGGAAAATTTCTGCCCGCATGCAGCGCCGCGTGGGACCGCCCATTCTCCAGCCCTTCTACGATTTCGGAAAGCTCTGGGACAAGCAGCCCATTGCAGTGAACAAGGCGGAGGGATTCTATGTGTTCGGTTTCCTTCTCTTCGTCCTTCTTTCTGGGGCCTTCTTCTTTGCAAGGGGCGACATCCTGCTGGTGGTGTTTACTCTCACCATGGCCAGCGTGTGCCTTATCATTGCCGCCTATGCCACCGACTCTCCCTACAGCCAGGTGGGGGCGGAAAGGGAACTGGTGCAGACCATGGCCTATGAGCCTATGCTGCTCATGGCGGCCCTTGGCTTCTACCTTTCCGGCGGCAGTTTCAACATCGGTGAAATCATGGCATCCGACACCATGAATATCATCCGCATGCCCGGCATCTTCCTGGGCCTCTGCTACATCCTTCTCATTAAATTCAGGAAATCGCCCTTCGATATTTCCATGTCCCATGAGGCCCACCAGGAGCTCATCGGCGGCGTGAAGACGGAAATCTCCGGACGCACTTTGGGCATGGTGGAAATGGCGGAGTGGTATGAGGACGTGTTCCTTCTGGGACTGGTGCTTCTCTTCTTCGTCACCTCTTCCCCCTGGACTTTGATACCGGGCCTTCTTGTATGTGCCCTTGTGTTCTTCCTGGGCATTCTGGTGGACAATTCCTGCGCCCGTATGAAATGGGAGAAAATGCTGGCTTCCACCTGGCTCTTCTCCTTCCTGGCAGGATTTATTAATGTGGCTTTTCTCATGTATTTCAAATAAGGAGGACTCGTTATGGGATATGAAAAGAAATCGCCCTGGCTCATCCATTACGACGGTTCTTCCTGCAATGGCTGCGACATAGAGGTGCTGGCCTGCCTCACGCCTTTGTACGACGTGGAACGGTTCGGCATTGTGAATACGGGGGATCCCAAGCATGCGGATATCTTCCTGGTTACCGGCGGTGTGAACGCCCAGAATCTGCCGGTGGTGCGCCAGATTTATGACCAGATGCCGGAGCCTAAGGTGGTCATTGCCGTAGGCACCTGCGCCTGCACCGGCGGCGTGTTCCGGGAGTGCTACAATATGCTGGGCGGCATGGACAAGGCCATTCCGGTGGATGTGTATGTGCCGGGCTGCGCCGCCCGGCCGGAGTCCATTATTGCCGGCGTGGTGAAGGGGCTTTCGGTGCTGGAGGAAAAGCACAGGAAACTCAAGGCCACAGGAAATCACGGCGTGCCTGCAGAAAAGGCAAAGGTCTTTGGCACCTATGGAGAGGAGGAGAAAAAATGAAACAGCAGGTCATTGAAATCAGAAGTGAAGACCTTCTGGAAAGGACGGCCCGTTTCAAGAAGGAAGGCTGCCGTCTGGTACAGATTCTCTGCACCCGGGTGGAGGAGGGCTATGAGCTGACCTACACCTTTGACAAGAACTATTTCCTCTACCATCTCCGCCTCGTCGTGCCCCTCACGGGCTCCGTCATGAGCGTCACCGGCCTGTACTGGTACGCTTTTGTATGGGAAAATGAAATTCACGACCTCTTCGGCTTGGACATCCGCTTCATTGCGCCGGAGGTGGACTATGGCGGCCATTTCTACCATCTGGCCCAGAAAACGCCGTGGCACGACCTGTCCGGCGCCGTCCATGCGAAGCGGGCGGTGAAGGTGAATCTTCGGAGCGGCCTTGGCATTGACGCATCCGTTCATAAAGAGACAAAGGAGGATTGATTTCAAATGGCAGAAATAACGACAGTCCCCTTTGGACCGCAGCATCCGGTGCTGCCGGAACCGATTCATCTGGATTTGGAACTGAAGGATGAAAGGGTGGTCCGGGCGGTGCCCTCCATCGGCTACGTGCACCGGGGCTTGGAAAAATTGGTGGAAAAGCGGGATTTCAAGCAGTTCATCTACGTGGCGGAAAGGGTGTGCGGCATCTGTTCCTTCGGCCACGGATGGGGCTATGCCAAAGCGGTGGAAGGCCTCATGGATATCGAAATACCGGAGCGGGCCAGCTGCCTTCGTACCATGTGGCACGAGCTTTCCCGCCTCCACAGCCATCTTCTCTGGTTCGGCCTGGCTGCCGATGCCATGGGATTTGAAAGTCTTTTCATGAATGCCTGGCGCATCCGGGAAATCGTACTGGATATTTTTGAAGAAACCACGGGGGGCCGTGTCATTTTCTCCGTCTGCAAAATCGGCGGCGTGAGAAGGGATATCACCGACAGCCAGCGCAGGGAAATCCTGGAGAAAATGAAGGAACTCCGGAAGGAAATCAATCAAATGGCCATGGTATTTCTCTATGACAATACCATCCAGAGCCGTCTGGAGGGGGTAGGCGTCCTCTCCATGAATGACGCCATTGATATGGGCTGCGTAGGCCCCATGGCCAGGGCCAGCGGCCTTCCCATGGACTACCGCATGGCCGATGACGAAGGCTTCTACAAAAAGCTCCATTTCCGTCCGGTCACCGAAACCGCCGGCGACTGCCTGGCCAGGGTGAAAGTACGGCTGGGGGAACTCACCCAGTCCATCGACATCATCTCAGGCTGCCTTGAACTTCTCCCGGAAGGGGCCATCGAAGCGCCGGTACGGGGACTGCCTCCGGTGGGCGAATATTTCACCAGGGTGGAACAGCCCCGGGGCGAAGCGCTCTACTATGTGAAGGGAAACGGCACGAAGAACCTGGAACGATTCCGCCTCCGCACCCCCACCAACGCCAACCTGGCGGCCCTGGTGAAAATGCTGAAGGGCTGCGAACTGGCGGACGTGCCCAACATCATCCTCACCATCGACCCCTGCATCAGCTGCTGTGAAAGATAAGGAGGCACTCCATGAGTTTTCTCATTTACATGAAACAGGCCCTCACCAACATGTTCAAGCCGCCTGTAACCACCTCCTATCCCATAAAACCTAAGATTTACAAACCCCATGACCGGGGCCGGGTCATCAACGACATCAGCCGCTGCATTCTCTGCGGCCAGTGCATGCGCACCTGCCCCGCCGGTGCCATTACCGTGGACCGGGCCACGGGCACCTGGAAAATCAACCCCTTTGCCTGCGTCCAGTGCGCCGGCTGCGTGGAAGTATGCCCCAAGAAATGCCTCCACATGGACCCCGAAGCCCCTTCGCCGGACGTGAAGAAATCGGAAATCATCCTCCAGGTGAAGAAGGAAGACGGCGTATCCAAGGTGCAGCGCAAAGTGGCGGCCATCAATATGGCGGAAGCTGCCATGGACGACCGGAGCCACATTGTAAACAACATTATGAAATGTATCTTCTGCGGCCAGTGCATGCGGAACTGCCCCTCCGGTGCCATTACAGTGGACCGCCGCAGCCGCACCTGGCGCATTAACCTGGAGGCCTGCGTGAACTGCGGTACCTGTATCGACAACTGCCCCCGGAAATGCCTCTCCCTGGGCTGCTACCTGGGAAATCCCAGTGAAATCACCATGCACGGCTCCCGCCCTCCCGTGAGAAGAAGGACGGCACCTCCTGTGAAAGTGGAACCTCCGGCAGAAAAACCGGCGGCTGCAGTGACAGAAACGGCAGCAGAAGCCAATGTGCCGGATACCCATATCCGGATAGACGCGGAAAAATGCCTCTTCTGCGGCAAGTGTGAACATAACTGCCCGGCCGATGCCATTTCCATAGATAGAAGGAACCGAACCTGGACCATTGATCGGGAGAAGTGTATTACCTGCGGCGTCTGCGCCGACGGCTGCCCTGCCCACTGCCTTACCCTGGCGGAGGCCTGGGAAGCGGGAGAAAAGAAGGAAATGAAGGCTGCCTTCCAGGGCAAGGTTCTCCGCCGCCCTCTGGCAGGAAGAAAGCCCGCTCCTGCTCCGGCTCCTGGCAAACCGGAAGCAACGGCTCCGGCAAAAGTGGAAGCAAAGCCGGAAGTTCCGGTCAAAGTAGAATCACCGGCAGCAGGACCGGCTGAAGAAGTGAACGTGCCGGATACCCATATCCGGATAGACGCGGAAAAATGTCTTTTCTGCGGCAAGTGCGAGCATAACTGTCCGGCCCATGCCATTTCCATTGACAGAAGAAACCGCACCTGGACCATTGACCGGGAGAAGTGCATTACCTGCGGCGTCTGCGCCGATGGCTGCCCCGCCCACTGCCTTACCCTGGCAGACGCCTGGGAAGCGGGAGAAAAGAAGGAAATGAAGGCTGCCTTCCAGGGCAGAGTCCTCCGCCGCCCGGCCCGCCCGGCACCGGCAAAGGAAGTACCGAAGGACGGAGAGCCTCATGCATGAATATCCGGTGACTTTGGAAATCGTCCGTATTGCGGAAAAGACGGCCCGCGAAAAAGGGGGCACCGTAAAGGCCATCCACCTGGTGGTGGGAGAGGACTCCGGTTTCATCGGAGAATCCATCCAGATGTACTTTGACGTTATTTCTGAGGGCACCCTCTGCGAGGGCGCCCTTCTTACCATCAAGGACATTCGGCCCAAAATGAAATGCGACCGCTGCGGCCGCCTGTTTGAAAGAAAACGATTCTCCTTCACCTGTCCCTATTGCGGAGGCGACGGCTCTCCCACGGACATTGGCAAGGAATTTTATATAGAATCTGTAGACCTGGAGGTTGATTAGATGCATATGGTCAAAGCCGGCGTAATGGAAGACATTTACGCCCATAACAATCACATCGCCGAACATGTAAGAGAATACCTCATGAAGAGGAACGTATACACCATCAACGTCATGGGTGCCCCGGGAACCGGCAAGACCACATCCCTGGAACAGCTCATGAAACATATGAAATCTAAGGTATACGTCATTGAAGGGGACATTGAATCCGACATCGATACCGAAAGGCTGCGGAAGGAGAACGTCACCGCCGCCCAGATTAACACCTTCGGCGCCTGCCACCTGGACGCCCCCCTGGTGCACAACGCCGTGCACACCATGGATTTCAAAGAAGGGGGCATCCTCTTCATTGAAAACGTAGGAAACCTGGTGTGCCCGGCGGAACTGAACATAGGGGAAAATATCAAAATGCTCATTGTCAGCGCAGCCGACGGCAGCGACAAGCCCTACAAATACCCCCTGGCCTTTGAAAAGGCGGACATTATCCTCCTCAATAAAATCGACCTGGTCCCCTATCTGGACTTCGACGAAGACTTCTTCATGAAGGGCCTCCGCCATCTGAATAAGAATGCCCCGGTATTCAAGGTCAGCGGAAAGACAGGAGAAGGATACAAAGAAGCGGCGGCATGGATTGAAGAAGCAGCCGGGAGATAGTGGCACTTGTGCGGTCGGCCGTATTCCCGAACGCAAGAGGGTTGACGCCCGCTTACGCGGGCGAGGGTTGAGGCAGCCGCCGGGACGAGCTATTTAAGGAGACTTATGACGCAGCATTGGATAAAAATACTTATGAAATTCGATTCTGCGAATTAATCAGTGCTTCC
>NZ_UPZP01000117.1 GCF_900538805.1 uncultured Dialister sp. | reverse complement strand
ACCGGAGGAAGCGTGTCACTGGATTCTCAGGTCGCTTTGCTCCCCTACGAATCCAGTTCCCTTGCCACCTAAAGGGGTGGCAAGAAAAGCTTTGTTTCCCTTGAAGTAACAGAATAAGCAGCTCTATGCTTTCCTTTAATATCACGTGGCACTCGCCCAGCGCCCACCCTCATTTACCATTATCCCACTGCCTTCCCGCCGACCGGTATTTACCGTCTTTCCCTCACTTGCCATTCTCACCGGGATCCTTCGCTTCGCTCAGGATGACGAGGGGAAGGCAGGCGGCAGTCCCAAGAAAAAAGGACCTCCGGAGAGGTCCCAAATGGCAGACAAACTATTGTTATTATTTCAATCAATCGGATTTCTTCATTTCGCCAGTGCGTCTTTCCCGCCTGCAATGCCGGGGTGGGTCATTTCGTAGGGGGAGAGGATGCGGGTCATGGCTTCTTTGGTGATGAGCTGTTTTTTCAGGATGATTTCACGAACCGGCTGTCCGGTGGTGTAGGCTTCTCTGGCGGTGGCAGCGCATTTTTCGTAGCCGATGTGGGGCAGGAGGGCGGTGATGACGCCTACGCTGTGGTCCACCCAGTACCGGCACTGTTCTCTGTTGGCCTCCAGGGTCTTCAGGAGCTTTTCATTGAATGTATTCACCGCATTGGTGAGGTAGCGGAAGGAGTTGAAGATGTTGAAGGCAATCACCGGTTCCATGACGTTCAGCTCCAGCTGTCCATTTTCCACGGCCATGCTGATGGCCAGGTCGTTGCCGATGACCTGGTAGCAGGTCTGGTCGAGGACTTCTGCAATCACCGGGTTCACCTTGCCCGGCATGATGGAGGAGCCGGGCTGGCGGGCTTCCAGTTTGATTTCATTGAGGCCGCAGCGGGGGCCGGAGGCCATGAGACGGATGTCGTTGGCCATTTTAATAAGGGAAAGGGCTGTCACCTTGAGGGCGGCGGATACGTCGGCGTAGCAGTCGGTGTTGTTGGTGGCGTCGATGAGGTTTGGTGCCGTTTCAAAATGGAAGCCCGTGATTTCAGACAGGGTATAGGGGAAGAGGCGGATGTATTCCGGTTCCGCATTAAGGCCGGTGCCTACGGCGGTGCCGCCCATGTTCAGGTCCTGCAGGGAGCGCAGGGACCGGGTAATCCGTCCGATGCTCCGGCGCACCATGGAGGCGTAGGCATTCATTTCCTCGCCCAGAGTGATGGGCACAGCGTCCTGGAGATGGGTGCGGCCCATTTTCAGCACGTCCTCAAATTCCTTTCCCTTGGCCTCAAAGCCCTCTGCCAGGTCGATGAGCGCTTCCGTCAAGGCTGCCGCCTTCCTGCAGAGGCATACTTTAATGGAGGTGGGGAATACATCGTTGGTGGACTGGGCCATATTGGCGTGGTTGTTTGGTGAAATAATATCGTAGCGGCCCTTTTCATAGCCAAGGATTTCAAGGGCCCGGTTGCACAGAACCTCATTCATGTTCATGTTGATGGAAGTGCCTGCGCCGCCCTGGATGGGGTCAAGCGGGAACTGGTCCAGCATTTTGCCATCCATGATTTCATCAGCAGCCTGGATGATAGCTTCTCCGATGGTCTTGTCCATGCGGCCTGTCTTCAGGTTGGTGAGGCAGGAAGCCTTTTTCACGGAAGCCATGGATTCGATGAAATCAGGGTCCAGGTGGGCACCGGTAATCTGGAAATTTTCCTTAGCCCTCATGGTCTGAACGCCGTAGTAAACCTCATCAGGTACTAATTTTTCTCCCAGAAAATCATGTTCCTTGCGCATTTTTGAATTCCTTTCCATGCATGTGCTGCAATAATAAAATTTGAAAAATCATTTCAACGCAATCTTAACCGTGTGATTCATAACTTGAAATCATGATTATGACTAAAAGCGGCGGGGAGGCCCATCCCCCGGAAGGCCTCCCCGCCACGTAAAAAGGCGTCTGATTGTCCCAAAACATCAGACGCCTTTGCCAGTCATATTTACTTTGAAGAGGAAAATTTGGAATTCCCTCATCTGCCCATGAGTGTACACCTATACTGGAAATCTGTCAAGTGGTGTGAAAGATAATGTATCAGAGCAGGAAAAATGATAAACTATAGGCAATGGAAGTTCTGTGGCGCCGCTTCCCGTCATGAAGCGGCGCCGGAAAGGAGTTTATATGGACACATCCACCATACCGCTTGCCGAATTCAGCAGGGAAGAAGGACTCATTTCGCCGGATTTCGAGCACCTTCCCCTGAAACTCCCCCGCCGCTGCCTCATGGCCTTTCTGGGAGAAAAACGAATCGCCTCCTTTGCGGAAAAGAGGGGCGGAAAGGTTATAGGCACCTTCCTTTCCCTCACCAAGCCCTTCCCTCTTTATGAAATCGAAGGGGAAAGGGAACCCCTCCTCCTGGTGCAGGCCCCTGCCGGTGCCCCGGCGGCCGTGCTCATCGAAGACCGGCTCTTTGCCTACGGCGTAGAAAAGGTGATGGCCATCGGCTGCTGCGGCGCCCTCACCAACATTCCGGAAAACTGCTTCTTCCCCATTGAAAGGGCCCTCCGCGACGAAGGCACCTCCTACCACTACCTGCCCCCTGCCCGGTTCATTGAAATGGACAAGGGCCCCCTTCTTCACCTGAAGGACTATTTCCAAAAGAAACACCTCCCCTTCCGTCCCGCCGCCACCTGGACCAGCGACGGCTTCTTCCGGGAAACGGAAGAAAAAATCAAACGCCGCCGCGAAGAAGGCTGCACCCTGGTGGACATGGAAGCCAGCGCCCTCGCCGCCTGCGCCAGATACAGGGGAAAGGAATTTGCGGAAATCATGTTCACCGCCGACACCCTCTCCTCCCTCACCCACGACCAGCGCCGCTGGGGGAAAGAAAGCAGAAACGCCGCCCTCATCCTGGGCATGGAAGCGCTGGAAGAAATATAGGGGCCGCGAAGCGGCCCGGGTTCAAAGGGTTCAGAGGGTTCTCAGGTTTGACGGCCTTTCGGGCGCAATTATAATAGCCGCTTTGCGTCCTAAAGCCTTTACAACCGGGCTCCGCCCGTCAGAGCGGGTGTGAAGGTTTTCCGCCGTTATCGCCATAAACATAAATTGACTCAAAAGCCCAGCACCCATAGTGCCCCCGCTTTAGCGGGGTGGCAAGCGAACACGATTCGTAGGGGAGCGACAGCGACCTGAGAATCGTGTGAGACGCTTTCCTGTGGAGAAAGGTGGTGGCGCAGCCACCAAAGGGGGCCCGCCGGAAGGGTGCAGGAAGAGTATGACTCAAAGATTTCTCTCCGCCCACCCTCGTTGCCCCTTGAGGGGCCATAGGGTGTACGGGGCCAAGCGCCGATGTGACACTCCGCTGCTATCCGGACCGCCGATAGGCTGCCTGCCCTATTTTGAGTTTCTTTCCGATTCTTACCCTCCAGCACCCCTTCGCCACTTCGTGGCCCTCTTCGCCCCGCTGGGAAGCGTGTCACTGGATTCTCAGGTCGCTTTGCTCCCCTACAGCACGGCTATCACCGACTCACTGGATTCTCAGGTCGCTACCGCTCCCCTACGAATCCACTTCGCTGGTGTGACTCCAGTTCCCTTGCCACCTAAAGGGGACGCAAGGGAGAGCAACACCATATTACCTGAGTTGACACCCCTGCCCAGCGCCCATAGTGCACCCAGCGGATGGAGTGGCAGGGGTTAGTGCCGCATTTCCCTTGCCTTCGGCAAAAGAAAGCAGCGCCGTTCTTTCCACGAAAAAAGATATGAAATCCACCGGATTTCACATCTTTTCTATGTTCATCAGCCCAGGTCTTTCAAGAGGTCCGCCACGTGGGAGGCGGCCTTTACCTTTCTGTATTCCTTGACCAGGTTTCCTTCTTCGTCAATGATGAAGGTGGATCTTTCGATGCCCATGTATTTTCTGCCGTACATGCTCTTTTCCTTCAGCACTCCGTAGAGGTTTACCACTTTTTCTTCCTCATCCGAAAGGAGGGGGAAGTTGAGTTCGTTTTTATCCCGGAAATTGCAGTGCTTTCTTACGGAGTCGCGGCTCACGCCGATGACTGCATAACACAGGGCTTTGAAGTCTGCCAGGTGGTCCCGGAAAGCTTTAGCCTCCAGGGTACAGCCGGAGGTGTTGTCCTTGGGGTAGAAATAGAGGATCACCTTCTGTCCTCTGTAGTCATGAAGGGATACGTCTTTACCGCCGTCCGAGGGCAGGGTGAAGTCCGGTGCCGGTTTTCCAATTTCAAGTGCCATAGAAATGCCTCCTTTTAAAGGATAGTGATTCTATCGTGAATCAGCCATTCGTTAATTCGATTTCTTTCAATATAGTACCACAAAAGGGAAGAGCAGGCTAGTGGATATAATAGACGATAGAAGATAGAAGATAGACTCTAGTCCACTAGTCCACTAGTCCACTAGTACACCAGCTCACTATCTCACATCAATCCCCTCACCAGGATAATGAAGATGAGGAAAGGCAGGACGTACTTGAAGTAGGGCTGGATCCAGCGGGGCATTTTCATGCCTTCGCCGGTATTCACTTCCTTCAGGTAGTTGTCAAAGCCCCAGCCGTACTTGGTGACGCAGAAGAGGGCGAATATGATGGAGCCAATGGGAAGGATGAGATTGCTTACCACAAAATCTTCCGAATCAAGAATGCCTCTGGCACCAAGGATATGGACATCCTGCCAGATGTTGAAGCCGAAAATGCAGGGAAGGCTGCCAAAGAATACAAGCGGCAGCAGGATGTAAACCGTTTTCTTCCTGCTCCAGCCGAAATTATCCATGCAGTTTCCGATAAGCCCCTCAAAAACAGCGGTCACTGTGGAGAAGCTGGCAAAGGTCATGAAAGTGAAGAAAAGGGTTCCCCAGATTCTGCCGCCGGACATATTGACGAAAATATGAGGCAGTGTAGCAAAAATGAGGGACGGCCCTTCTCCCGGCGCCACACCATAGGCAAAGCAGGCAGGGAAAATAATAAGTCCCGCCAGCAGGGCCACAAAAGTATCAAGAGCCGCAATGCGGATGGCCTCCCCGGTGAGGGAATGGTCCTTTCCCATGTAGCTGGCAAAAATTTCCATGGAGCCCTGGCCCACGGAGAGGGTGAAGAAAGCCTGTCCCATGGCGGCTGCCGCCACATTGCCAAGGCCCGCCTCCACCGCCCGGTCCCAGTCCGGCAGAAGGTAAAACTCGATACCCTTGCCACCGCCGGGAAGGAAAACGCTGTTCACTGCCAGAATGACGATGAGCCCAAGAAGGGACAGCATCATCACTTTGGTCACCTTTTCCAGGCTCCCTCCTACGCCGCCGGCACAGATGATAAATCCCGCCACCACCGTAATGCCCATGAAAATCGTCTGTTCCAGGGGATTGGAAACCATGGTTCCGAAAACCCCGTTGATTTCCGCCGCCCCCATGCCCTGGAAGGCTCCGCTGAAAAAGCGCCAGAAATAATCAAGCATCCAGCCGGAAATGGTGGTGTAGTAAATCATGAGGATAAAGGTCCCCAGAAGGCATACCCAGCCGTGGATATGCCACCAGCTGCCCTTCGGTTCCAGGGCCTTAAAGCCCCGCATGGCGCTCTTGTGGCTGGCCCGGCCTACGGCCAGCTCCATGGTGACCACCGGAATCCCCATGAGAACCAAAAAGGCCAGATAAAACAGCACAAATACTGCGCCGCCGTATTCGCCGGTAATGTAAGGAAATTTCCACACATTCCCGATACCGATGGCGCAGCCTGCACTGACCAGGATAAATCCCAGCCGGGATTTAAAGCTGTCTCTTTCTTCCATTCTTCTTTCCTCCGATTTCCCATTATAGCGGCAGACAGACACCCTTCGCCTGCCGGAAGTGAATTTCACACAAGAAAAATGCCCTGCCCGGTTTCCTATTCACCGGCAGGCATGAAATTCACACAACTTTTATATTATACAACAGATTAGAGAAAAAGGATAGGACGCTGGGAGCCGCAAAGCGGCTCCGGGTTCAGAAGGTTCAGAGGGTTCAGAGGGTTGACAAGCCCTACGGGCTTGAAGGTTGTGGTGGCGCCCTTCGGGCGCAATTATAATGGCCGCTTCGCAGCCTAAAACCTTTACAACCGGGCTTCGCCCGTGGAAAACAGACAAACCGCGCCTATCGGTCAGTCGATTAAAAGGAAGGCCCTTTTATGGGCAGGCTATGGGCCAACTTCGACTGACTTGCACATTCTCTGCA
>NZ_UPZP01000116.1 GCF_900538805.1 uncultured Dialister sp. | reverse complement strand
AGAATGTGCAAGTCAGTCGAAGTTGGCCCATAGCCTGCCCATAAAAGGGCCTTCCTTTTAATCGACTGACCGTTAGGGCTGTCAAACTTTAGAACCCTCCGGCCGGCAGGCCGGTTAAACTTTAGAACCTTAAAACGCACCATGGAAAGCTTTATGCTTTCCATGGTGCGTTTTTCATAGAAGCCCTTCTTTCAGCTGGGCCCTAAAGATATTGGCTCCTCCGTTGGCGGGGTGCCTTAGGCCTTTGACGGCAAAGCCTGCCTCGGTCAATGTATTTTCGCTCTTTTTCCCTATGGCGAAGATGGGAAGGGGGCCGGTTAAAGAGAGGAGTTCTCTGGTACAGGCAAGGCCCGTGGCCAGTTCATCGTCCGTGGGGGTGCGGTTGGTGAGGAGGTTTCCTTTTTTATGGGGATGGAAGGGGAAAATGTTCCAGAGGAGGAAGTCATTGGGCGAAAGGCCTGCTTCCAGGCAGGCTTTCCATACCACGGAATCCGTGGGTTCGTTGAAGCCCTTCTGCTGCTGGATGGGTTTCAGGAGGGGACTGTCTTTCCGGCTGGTGCGGTTTCCTTTGTGTCCAAAGACCATGGCGCTGGTGACGGCGGGGTGGTAGTCAAGGAGCATCCTTTCGCAGGTCATGGCGATGCCGGAGAAATGGCCGCCCTGGTAGCCGCAGGCTTCGGCGATGAGAAGAATTCTGGCGTGTCCCAGCCGGAGGGTGAGGTAGTCTTTGAGGTTCGCCCTTCGGATGGCCGGACCCTTTTCGATTTCATACTTGTCGTCGTGGTCTGTCCAGGGATTGAAGGTGTTTTCACCGTGGTATTGGGTGAGGTGGTTGATAAAAAGGGAAATATCCATATCAGGACTCTGCTCCTTTGTCTCTTTCCCTGGATTCCTTCATTTCCTCTTTCATCTGCTCTTTGGCTTCTTTGAAGGATTCAGGGATATTGTCTTCGCTGGTTAAAACGTAGATGGTGCCGTTCAGAAGAGGCTCCACCGGTTTGAAGCGGTATTTGAAGAACCACTGGTCGAAGTATTTCATGTCACTTTTGGAAACGAAGAGGAATACCGGCTTTTCCGGCTGGCGGTGTTCCTTCATGAAATCCTTGTCGGAAATGGAGGGCATCACGTATTTTTCATTCCACAGGGGATTCCGGTCTTCCCCATCGCCGGAAACCGGCGGCACCACCCGGGTGGCGGTTTCACCGGAGTAGAAGGTGTAGCCGGCGGGGTAGGAGCGGAAGAAATAATGCTCTCCCGGGGCTGCCTGCATTTCCGGCGCCATGTCGATGGCGGAGCGGCGGGGAAGGTAGTGGGGCAGGCCTTCCATGAGAAGGCAGAGGAAGACGGAGGCGGTGACGGCGCTGATGACGGTGAGCCGTCGGCCGCTGCTCTTCTTATAGCGAAGGCCCAGGGAAATGATGGCGTAAAGGATGACCACGTAGAGCACCCACCAGCTGCCTTCCTTGATGTAGAAGGAGCCGCCCAGGGCGGCTGCCAGGAAAAGAACGAATCCCAGGGCTGTCCAGAGGAAGGGCTTTGTTTCGCCCTGCCTGATGGCGGGAGCCGCCATGGCGGAGAAGACGATGGCCGGCACCACCGCGATGTAGGTGTAGGTGACGTACTTGGTGGCCATGAGTGTGTAGAAAAGGAGGGTGCCCCAGCACCATACCATAAGGAAGCGGTAGAATGGGGTTTTTTCTTTGAAACCCTTCACCATTTCATAGAAGGCGGTAAAGGTCCAGGGAAGCAGGGCGGCAGGAAGGAGCACCAGGTAGTAGTACCAGTGATTGTCGGCGGGGTGCTCGGAGGAGGTGGCGCGGACAAAGTTGTGGAGCCCTAAAAACTGGGTGATGAAATCGCTGCCGTGGATGAGGTACATGCCGCCGTACCAGGGAAGGGTGACGGCAAAGAAGGCAAGGATGCCCTGCCAGGGGAAGAGGCGGAGCGCCATTTTTCCAGATTTCATGGAAAGGCACCAGAAAAGGAGCAGGGCGCCGGGAAGAACAAGGCCCACGGGGCCCTTGGTGAGGCAGGAAAGACCGGCGGCGGCGTAGGCCAGTACCAGATGTTTCCTCTTTCCCTCCATGACGCCGATGTAGCCGGAAAGCATGGTGGGAATGGTGAAGAAAAGGAGGATGCTGTCGGTGATGATGGCGTGGGAAATGACCCAGAATTCCAGGGACAGGGCCAGCATGGCGCCGGACCACACGGCGGTGACATTATTCTTCAGGATTCTCTGGATGTACCAGATGAGAAGGGCCACCGACAGGGCACCCGAGACGATGGCGGGCATGCGGGAGGCCAGACTGGTGAAGCCAAGGATGGAGTAGGAAATGGAAAGGAGCCAGTACACCATGATAGGTTTGTCGTACCAGAAGGTACCGTAAATCTGGGGTGACATCCAGTTGCCGGAAAGTACCATTTCCTTGGCGGTTAAGGCGTAATTGGACTCCACCGGGTCCGTCACCGGGAGAAGCCAGGAACCCCAGAGAAGGAAGAGGAAGGCTGCCAGGAAGAAAAAGAGGAGGGTCTTCCAAACTTCTTTCCCGCCTTCAGCCGGTTTTTCCTCATGAATTCTGTTTTTTCTTTTCATGCGCTTTGTACTCAATGGGAGTCCTCTTTCTTTAATAACAGAAGGGCCGTATCCTTGTCCCAAAGGACGGTGACCTGGGACTGCTGCTCTTTCGGCCAGTTCTTATATACTTTTTTCTGCACCAGAATATAGGCTTCCTTTGGAAGGGCGGCTTCTTCATCTTTTCCAGGAAGAAGGACGCCCTTTTCCGCATTTCTTTCATCGGCTGCCTGCTTCCTGACGTCAAATTCCGGAAGCGCCCTGCCGTAGATATCTGTATAGAAAGCAATGGAAGGACGGTAGAAGGTATCGATGTAGAGGGGAATGGCGCTGTCCCTTTCCGTGCGTGCCAGCTTTTCCGCAATGGCGGCGGAGGTGAAGAGGGAGGACACGGAGGAGGCAAAGGCGCCCCATATGGATAGGACGAATACAAGAATCAGCAGAGCCTGGGTGACCATGAAAGTATGGAACCGTCCTTTTCTGAGGCCCATGGCAGCCAGAACGGCGGCAAGGACCATGAAGAAAACAATGGTCCAGCGGACAATGGGGCCGCCTTCGGGGGTGATAGGTGCCAGGGCAATGGCTCCGGCGGTGATAAGGGAAAAAATAAGGTGGGAGATAATCAGGGTTTTGGAAATATGGCCGGACTCTTCAATGTCTGCAAGGTACATGCCTGCCAGAAGAGAGAGGGGCGGGAACATGGGAAGCACGTAGGAGAAGAGCTGGGTGGAAGACAGGGAAAAGAAAATAAAGATAAAAAGGGCCCACACGAAAAAGAAGGCGCCGGTTTTATCCCTCATCCATTTTTTAGTACGCCGGAAAATGCCGGGGAGCGTGCCGCTCCAGGGGTAGAACCCTGCCAGCAGCACCACCAGGTAGAGCCAGTAATGGTTCTGCCCCGCATGCTCAGGACTCACGAATCGGGTCACATTGTGGTAGCCCAGAAAGGTATCAATGAAGGCGCTGCCGTGGATATAGCCCATGGCCATGTACCAGGGAAGGCCCACCAGGCAGGCCAGGGGAATGCCCCAGTACCACTTGAGAGCCATGATTTCCTTCAGGCGGAACTGCTTCGTGGCTATCATCCAGATGCCCACGATGAGGGCCGGAAATCCGAAACCGATGGGCCCCTTGGTGAGAAGCGCCAGCCCGCAGAAAATGTAGGCGGTCATGTATTCCTTCCTAAGGAAGGACATGAGGGCCACGGTGAGGGTGAAGGTGAGAAGGGTATCGGTGACGCTGCTTCTGGCAAGCACGATGATTTCAAGGGACGTGGCGCAGATGAAAGCACCCCGCAGGGCTGCCTTTTCTCCGATGAGCTTTCGGGAAGAAAGATAGAGGTACACCGGGGTGATGGCGCCTAAAAGGAGCGAGGGCAGACGGGCGGCCCAGGTAGAAACGCCAAACAGGCTGAAAGACAGTGCTTCCAGCCAGTAGAATAAAGGCGGCTTATCATACCAGAATTCGCCGTAAATCCGTGGAGAAAGGAAATCTCCGGTGGCCATCATTTCCTTGGCCGTCTCCCCGTACACCGGTTCATCGGGATCCAAAAGAGGAATGGTGCCAAGAAAAGCGCCGTAGAGGACAATACAGAAAAGGAACAGGAAAAGACATTTTTTATCGAATTTCATTTTGATTCTCTCTTATGATAGATATAGTAGCCGCCGGCAATGACTGCGGAAACAGCCACGCACACCGCTGCGATTTTCCACTTGTAATCCAGAAGAAGGGTCCAGTTGTGGCCCAATGCGGAGCCCACGTACACCAGGAAAATGGTCCAGGGCACAGTGCCCAGAATGGTGAGAAGAACGAATTCAGGAAGCGGAAACTGGGCGATGCCGGCGGGAAGGGAAATAAAAGTGCGCACTCCCGGCAGCAGGCGGCCGGTGAAGACGGCAATGGCGCCGTAATTTTCAAACCAGTCCTTGGCGGCAATCATCTTCTTAGCCCCCAGGCCCCCTTTAGCGGTGTGCTTCAGAATCATATCGCGGCCACCCTTGGCTCCCATGTAGTAGGAAATGACGGAACCCGCAATGCCGGCGGTGGTTCCGATGACCACAGTGGGCCAGAAGGAAAAAATGTCCTGGGACACCAGAAAGCCCGCAAATCCCAGAATGATTTCACTGGGGATGGGGACATTCATGTTTTCCAGCACCATGCAGATGAAAAGCGCCAGATAGCCCCATTCGGAGAGAAATGAAATAATGATTTCCATAGAACTTAGTCCTTTATGAATAACAGAAAACAGGAAACAGAAGAAAAGCTTTTGTATGTTTCCTATAGTAACCGGTAAAGGTATATATAATATATACAATATTTAAATAATCAATGAACTGCAATCAATGAACTGCCGGTCCCCCTCTGGAGACTATCACTATAAAATATAACATGATAAGAGAGCAGGGTCAATGAAGAGGATAAGAGGGGGTAAGGAAAAGGACTTTGGATGGAACATTTGACATTTGCATAAAATATTGATAAAATGTGCATAGATTGCATAAAGATACCGACCTATGGAAATTAAATTTCCTGGAATATCCATGATTCAAGGTAAAATTTGGGAAAATCAGCGGAATCGGACGGACGTCTTTATGAAGAGAAAACAGGGAGCTTGAATAAAAATTCATAGGGGAGCTTCCAATCTGTGAAAATGTCTATATGGAGATGATTTGTCATGATGGGTAAAAAATTAAAAATCGCATTGGCATTAGGCGCTATGGCCGCTGTATTTGGTGTGGCAGGCTGCGGCGGTGGAAGCTCAAGCAGCAGCTCTTCTGCATCCAAGAACGGAATCCCTTCCGTCATCCGCGTAGGCTCTGAAACCACCTTCCCGCCCTTTGAATTTACAAAGGACGATAAATATGTGGGCTTTGATATCGACCTGGCTGATGCCATCATCAAACAGATGGGCAGCAAGATGGAATTCAAGAGCATGGGCTTCGACGCCCTTATCCCGGCCGTACAGTCCGGCCAGATCGACCTCATTGCAGCAGGCCTGAACGCTACCCCGGAAAGAGCGAAACAGGTAGCCTTCTCCGATCCCTACTTCACCCAGGACGGCTTCGTCATCATTGTGAACAAAGACAATGACAGCATTAAAGACTGGGCAGACCTGGAAGGCAAAAACGTAGGCGCCCAGGTAGGCACCCAGCAGGTCAAACTGGCCCAGGAAGCCAAGGCTGCCAACGTAAAACAGCTTGACTCCAACGCCCAGGCCTTCATGGAACTGCAGGCAAAGACACTGGATGCCGTAGTCATCGACCAGCCGGTGGGCATGTACTACCTGAAGCAGGGCGCTGACAAGGACCTCAAAATCGTGGGTTCCGCTAAAGACGCTGCAGGCATGGTATTTGCCATGAAGAAAGACAACAAGGAACTCCAGGCCGCTGTGAACAAAGCGCTGAAAGAACTGAAAGACAACGGCACCTATGATAAGATTTACACCAAATGGTTTGGCAACGAAGGAAAGAAATAATTCCCAAATGAAAACCGGGCTCCCAGGGGCCCGGTTTTTTTTATGGATACGCCCTGGTGGGCGTGAGGGTTGACGGCCCTTCGGGCCGAGGGTTGACAGGCCCGGGGCCTGAAGGGGCTAAAGTTTGACACGGCCTTTCAGGCCGTAAGGGTTGTGGTAGGCGCCCTTCAAAAAGAAGGGGCGCCAGTTTGTATAAAACCTTTACAACCGGGCTTCGCCCGTGG
>NZ_UPZP01000115.1 GCF_900538805.1 uncultured Dialister sp. | reverse complement strand
CACATCGGTGCTTGACCTCGTACACCCTTTGCCACTACGTGGCGTTCCCCTCAAGGGGAAACGAGAGATTGAGGCAGAAGATTTTTGAGTCATACGTTTCTTACAGTATTCTGGAGAGAAAACCAAACAACCGGGCCGCAGGCCCGGTTTGCCTGTTTTCCCCGCCCGCCAGGGCGGCTCCCAGGTTTTCCTAGCTCACCAGCTCACTAGTGCACTAGCCCACTACCGTGGTTTTATCAAACTGGCGCCGAAGGCGCCCACTACAACCCTCGGGCCAAAGGCCCGTCAAACCTAAGAACCTTAAGAACCTTCGGGCCCGCAGGGCCCGTCCACCTTTCTCCTTTGAACCCTTTGAACCCTACGTTCCTTTTCATTTCATGTTATAATGAAGCCAAGATATGATCCCCAAGTATTTATAAAAAAGGAGTAAAAAGTATGGACGACGGCCACATATGGCTCGAAATTTTGATTATTGTGTTACTGGTTCTGGCCAACGGGGTCTGCTCCCTGGCGGAAATCGCCATTGTGGGGGCGCGGAAGACGAAGCTCCAGGAAATGATTGATGAAGGGAATAAGAGTGCCGGCTATGCCCTGCGTCTGGCAGAGCGGAAGGAGGAGCTTTTTTCTACCATTCAGGTGGGTATTACCACCATCAGCATTATTACCGGTATGTTTTCCGGAGCCTCCCTGTCGGGGCCCCTGGGAGAGGAGCTGGCGAAGTTTCCGCCGCTTGCGCCCTATGCCCAGATGGTGAGTATGGTGGCGGTGATGGTGCTGGTGACTTATTTTTCCCTGATTATCGGGGAGCTGGCACCGAAATGGATTGCCATTGCCATTCCGGAAAAGGCGGCCTGCTTTGTGGCCCGCCCCATGATTATCATGGCCACGGTGTGCAAACCCCTGGTTCTCTTTTCCGCCTGGTCCACCAAGACCGTGGTGGGTCTCCTTGGCATCCACATGGAAGGGGAGCAGCCTGTTTCTGAAGAGGAAATCAAGGTGCTTCTCCAGCAGGGGGCTAAGCTGGGCACCTTTGATAAGGAAGAACCGGAAATCATTGATAATGTGTTTGAGCTGAACGACCGCACGGCGGCGGACTGCATGACTGCACGGCCCCAGCTGGACTGGATCGACCTGGAGGACAGCGAGAAGAAAATCTGGTCCGATATGACGAAGACGTCCCATTTCCGTCTGCCCCTGGGCAGCGGCTCCCTCGATGATTTCAAGGGGCTGGCGGATCTCTCTGATGTACTGATGGATCAGCATGCCCATCCGGGGAAGGCTTTGAAGAAGTCCCTCATGGAAACGGTCCATGCGCCGGTGTACATTCCGGAGACCCTGACCTTGACCAAGGTGCTGAAACTTTTCCGCACCCGCGGTGTTCATGAGGCCATTGTGATTGATGAATACGGCACCCTGTCGGGGCTTATCACCCTTCATGATGTGCTGGAGGAAATCGTGGGAGACATGCCCGGAGACAAGGAGGATATCCTGGAAGAGCAGAACAAGTTTATCCGCCGCTCTGAAAATTCCTGGCTGGTGGAAGGGCTCTGTTCCATCGACGATTTCCGGGAGTATTTCCACATGGAAGACGAGCTTCCGGGAGAAGCGGAGGGTTATTACAAGACATTAGGGGGATTTATTACCTATCTCCTTGGATATATACCGAAAGAAACAGAAAAAGCCCGGTATGGCAGTTTCACCTTCGAGGTCATGGACTGCGATAACCGGCGGGTGGACAAAGTGCTTGTAACGAAAGGTAAAGAAGAGGAGGAAACCAAACATGAGCAGTGATAAGAAAATGTCCCTGAAAGACAGGCTTCACACCCTGGAGGAGGACTTGAAGGATAATCAGGCCTTTCTTCGAACCTATATGCTTTCCCCCAGCCCCGACTTCCGGCCGGCGGAGGAGGAAAGAATCCGCCAGATTTCCCGTCTGGCTGATGAAATGATGGGAATCCTCACGGAACTGGCAGGGAAGAGCGAAGAAGGCCCGGTAACCGATGCCATGGACGGGGATTTGAACCTGGAATTCAAGACCCATACCCTGGGCGACCCGGACGGAGAAGATAACATCGAAGGCGACTGGAACCTGGACGAAGAAGACCTCATTCCCCTCAATGAAGCCCACTCCATCCCCGAAGCGGAAGAGCTTCTGGCTAAAAAGGAAAAGAAGGGAAAGAAGCACGGGAAAAAGGATAAGAAAAAAGGAAAGAAAGGGAAAAAGGGGAAGAAGTGAGACCATAGCGGCGCAAGGCTGCGTTCCCGAACCTGAGAGGGGGCACGGCTCCGCCGCAGGTTGTATAGAAGGGTTGTGTTCGCTTCGCTCAAAGGGGTAAAAACGGTAGGGCGGGAGACGGTATTCCCGAACCTGAGAGGGTTCAGAAGGTGCAGGCAGCCGCCGGGCTTTGCCCTGGGCCGGCGGTTCTGTCCGGGACCGGCTTTGCCTCCCGGACGGTTTGAGGGCATTCGCCCAGGGTAGTTATATAGTATCGCTGCGCTGGCAAGGTGGGCGCCCTGGCGGGCGCCATTATAAATGCTGCTTCGCAGCCAAACCATACAACCGGGCTTCGCCCGATGGAAAACAAGCCAACCGCCCTGACGGATCGGTCGGTCGACTCATAGGAAGGTCCTTTTATGTGCAGGCTAAGGACCAACTTCGACCGACTTGGAGACCCTCTGCAGGGTCTCCACAATGGAAATGCACCCCTTCTGCCGCCTGCGGCGGCATCTTCACCTAAAGGTGAAACGACTTACTACATTTTGCGCGTCGCTGGCGCTCCTTCAAAATGTGTTCGCTGTGCACCCCGGAGGGGGAGATTTGCTCTGCGCTTACCCTTGTGATGCTTATGAGACGATTGCTTATCTGCGGTTTTATTCTTCCCTCTGAATAGGGTGGCAAGCGAACGTGATTTGTAGGGGAGCGATAGCGACCTGAAAATCACGTGAACCCTTTCCCGTGGAGAAAGTCCCGCGAAGCGGGATAGGGGGTGGAGCCGCGTTAGCGGCTCCACCCCGCCGACTGGTGTTTATTACAGGTTGTTTCAAATGTGGCATGTACCGAGATTCTTCGCTGCGCTCAGAATGACGAGAAGGGCGGGAAGGTAAACGAAAAAGGTTTCTCCTCCGGAGTGGCAAGGTGGCGCGTTCGCACCGGAAAGGGGGCATTTCCCTCGCGCCGAAGGCGCGGTTTTACGGTTTTCCCGCCGCAGGCGGATTTATATACTCATCGCCGCTAAGCGGCGATACCACAACCCTCGGCCTGAAAGGCCGTCAAACTTAAGAACCTTAAGAACCTTCGGGGCGAAGCCCCGTCAACCTTTCCTCTCTGAACCTTTTGAACCCTTTGACACATCACTCTGTCTGGGTTATTGACATAAAAGTAAGGAGCCCTGAAACTATGCCTCACTACGCATTACCTCATGAAATCATGTATCACACGGGACTGTCGAAGGAGATGACCGGCGGCGCCCGGTTTGCCCTGGTGCCCGGTGACCCGGGACGGGTGGAAGGCCTCGCGAAGGCGCTGGATGAGAAGGCGGTCTTTGTATGCGCCCATCGGGATTTTACCACCTGGAAGGCAAAGGTGTCGGGGGAAACGGTGCTGGTCATGTCCACCGGCATGGGCGGCCCCTGCGTCACCTTCGCCGTGGAGGAACTGGCCCGGCTGGGGGTGACGTCCTTTATCCGCGTAGGCACCACCGGCTCCATTCAGGACGATTTGAACCTGGGGGACGTGGTCATCAATAAGGGCGCTGTCCGCAGGGACGGCGCTTCCCGGGCCTATGCACCGGAGGCGTACCCTGCCATGGCAGACCTTCGCATTACGCTGGCTCTGGAAGAGGCGGCCAGGGAGCTGAAGGTGCCCTGCAAAACCGGTATTTCCGTATCCACCGACAGCTTCTGGCCGGGACAGGAGCGCTACGACAGCTTCTCCGGCTACGTGCGGAGAAACCTGCAGGGAAGCCTTGCCGAATACCGCGCCCTGGGCTGCACGAATTTTGAAATGGAAAACGCCACCCTCTTTACCCTGACCTCCGTCCTGGGTCTTGCCGCCGGCTCCATCTGCGGCGTGGTAGCCAAAAGAACGGACAGCGAGGCCGTGGCGCCACACGATGTATATGAACTGGCGGAAAAACGGTTCCAGCAGGTGGCAAAGAGAGCACTCCAAATGCTGATTGGCCATTTCATGGTGACTTTGTGATATTGGCGGTGCTTACCTGTATTCCCGAAGGTTGACGCGCCCTTGCGGGCGCGAGGGTTGATGGCCCGTGCGCTGCCGCGCCGGGCCAAAGTTTCTGTCCGGGACCGGCTTCGCCTCCCGGACAGTTTGAGGGTATTCGCCTAGGGTAGTTATATAGAATCGCTGCGCTGGCGAAGTGGGTGCCCTTGCGGGCACCAATTTTATATGCCGCCTGTAGGCGGCGAAAACCACACAACCGGGCTTCGCCCGATGGAAAACAAGCCAACCGCCCTGGGGGCGATGGAAATGCACCCCTTCTGCCGCCTGCGGCGGCGTCTCCCCCGGAGGGGGAGATTTGCTCTGTGCTTACCCCTGTGATGCTTATGAGAACACAGGCTGAGCTTAGAGCAAACTTCCCCCTCCGGGGGAAGTGGTGCGCAGCACCCAAAGGGGTGCATTTCCCTCGCGCCGAAGGCGCGGTTTTACGGTTTTCCCGCCGCAGGCGGGTCTATATACTCATCGCCGCGAAGCGGCGATACCACAACCCTCGGGCCCAAAGGGCCCGTCAAACCTGAGAACCCTCCGGCCAACGGCCGGTTCAACCTAAGAACCTTTTTCAAAATCCCCTTGCTATTGAAGGCAAAATCATTTATCATAACAATGATATACTATTGTTTCGCCATCTGCGGGACAGGGACAAAGGAGATTTTGGAAGTATGAAAGCACGTGGACTTTTATTTGGCGTGGCAGTGGCGTTTGGCGTCTGGAATATTATTAACAGCGGCGTAAATACGCGGTCTGTGGCAATCTTGGCCATGATTATCGTCTGCCTTGTCATTAATGTGTATAACTACCGGCAGAAGCAGCAGCAGCGGGAAGCGGCGGAAGCGGCTGTACGGGAGAAGGAAGAGGTGCGGCAGCTTCGGGCGGAAGCCCGCCGCAGGCAGAATCGGAAGAACCGGAAGCACCGCAAGTGATTCTCTTACAATTGGTTCAAAGAGGGCCTTTGGCCCTTTTTCTGTTTTTGGGGAAACTATGAGCAGATGAAATAGGTTATACATTAAGTCATAGCTTTCTTTTCGTTGGAGGTACTATGCCGGCGGCTTTGGTTTATCGCTGGGCAGTGTTTATTCTGCTCATTTTCGGGCTGATTCTTCTCATGAAGCACAAGGTGCTGACGCCCTTTGTGTTCTGGTCAAGAATCCAGTATTATACATTTTCCACATTCACCCTTTTCATGGTGTGGCTGGGGGCCACTCTTTTCCGGGTGGATGTGCCCTTTCTTTATACGGCGGACTGCCGCTACATCGTAGCCGCCAGTCTTGGCACCCTGTCCCTCATGTACCACCTCATCGTGCGGCCCGGTGCCATCCGCACCCACAAACTGAATGATATCAGCTATGAACATTTCTCTTTCTACAACTACATTTTCCACTATTTCATCCCCATCCTCATGCTGGTGGACTATATTTTCTTCGTGGATAAGAGGGAAATGCACTGGTACACCATGTTCACCTGGATGATTTATCCCGCCTTCTACGTGGTTTTCGTTTATTTCAGGGCCTGGGTGACCATCGTGACCCACGGGAAATCCCACCTTTATCCCTATACTTTCATGGATCCCAACTACCACGGCCCTTTGGCCATTGCCAGGGGCGTACTCATCGTAGGTGCCCAGTTCTTCGTCATCGGCGTCTTCGTCTACGCCCTGGGTATGGGCCTCTTCTACCTGGGCATTCCGCCCCTCTCCTGGACCTATAACGGATGAAATCCGGCAGTCAAGCGCCCCACAGGGCGCTTTTTTGATGGGAGCGGTGCCAAGCTGTGCCCTCAAGGAGAAACGAGGAATAAGGCAGGAGACTTTTGAGTTATATGCTTTTTGTACCGTTCCGAAGGAAAACCATACAACCGGGCTTTGCCCGTGGGAAATGCACCCCTTCTGCCGCCTCCGGCGGCGTCTTCCCCGGAGGGGCAGATTTTAGCGGCACTATGCGATGAGATGCTTATGAGAACAAAAGCTCCGCGGAGAGCAGACTTCCCCCTCCGGGGTGGCAAAGGAACTGGATTTGTAGGGAAGCGCAGCGACCCGAAAATCCAGTGACATGCTTCCCTTTAGGAGAAGTACCGCCGCAGGCGGGGATAGGGGTGCATTTCTAGGGAAGCACTGATTAATTCGCAGAATCGAATTTCATAAGTATTTTTATTCAATACTTCGTCATAAGCCTCCTT
>NZ_UPZP01000114.1 GCF_900538805.1 uncultured Dialister sp. | reverse complement strand
CCACCACAACCCTATGAACCCTTTGAACCTTCTGAACCCTCTGAACCCTCACGCCTGCCAAGGCGTGTCCAAAGGCCACCGCAACCCTCGGCCCGAAGGGCCGTCAAACCTAAGAACCCTCCGGCCCAAGGCCGGTCAATCTTAAGAACCTTTTCCCGCCCCTGAGCGAAGCGAACACAACCCTTCTACACAACCCGCGGCGAAGCCGCGCCCCTTCTTATTTATATTTGCGGCGCCAGCCGCCACCACAACCCTTTGAACCCTCTGAACCTTCTGAACCCTTTGAACCCGGGGGCGCTTTGCGCCCCCTATTTCTTTTCGTTCCTTGTAAAGAACTTCCTCATTTCCTCAGGTATATCCTTTTTCAGGATAGTGAGGGGCAGGTCATTTTCCGTTTCCCCTGCCTTCAGGCGGTCCGTCAGGAGGTCGTTCATGAAGGAGGCGGCGGAGAGCTTTTCTTCCTTGCTCTTCACATCCTCCTTCAGCTGTTCTATATGCTTCCTGTAAAGCTCCATGCGCTGGGGACGGGTGGCGGCACCCTGCATGTAGAGGGAAATGAACAGGCTGATTTCCTGGATAGGCATATCCACGTTCCGAAGAAACTGGATCATGCGGAGCATGGCGATGTCATGGTCCGTGAAGATACGCACGCCGCCCACGCTTCTCCGGACGAACTGGAGGAGCCCCTTCTTGTCGTAAAACCGAAGAGTGGTGGATGGAATGCCTGTGAGCTCCACCACATCCTTCATAGTATATAAACGTTCTGCCATAAAATTTACCCCTGTTAAGAATTAAAATGAAATTCCAATTTCTACATGAAAGAAATCCCTGCTTTGCGAAGAAACAGGGGATTCCAAGTCTTGGAAACTGCGGAGTTCTGTCCATAAACTTAGCCATAAGTATAAGGCGCGCAGTAAAGAACCTGTCAATAGTACATCGGGGGGGGTAGAGAGCATATACATATAGCCAAAAAACTGAAAAAGTGTATCTATAGATTCCGCATTCTCAGGAAAGGCCCTGAAAATCGGATAAAAATTTTTCTATATCTCGGAGAAGCATATTTTATAGCAAAGAGAGAAAGCCCCAAATCACGGACAAAAATAGACACTTAGAGTAAGGTACATAGTGCTTGACCATGGCGCGGAGCAGGGTAATTGCGGATTCTTTCGAGAAATGGTACCGTAAATACAGCCGCGGGAAGGAGGCCCCCTTCCCAGGGCGGACGGACAGTAAGAGAAAAAAGCAGGCAGAGGAAACACGGTCACTCGCGCTGAGGCTTTCTATCTGAACTCCTGAAAAACAAAGGGCTCCGTTTTCTCTATTGTTTATTTCAAAGGAGCGAAGAACTATGAAAAAGATTCTCGCAATCGCAGCTGCAGCTGCACTCACCGCTGGCGTTTCCGCATTCGCCGCAAATCCATTCTCCGATGTTTCCACCGATGACTGGGCTTACCAGGCAGTCTCCGACCTCTCCGACCAGGGCGTTGTAGAAGGTTATCCGGATGGCACCTTCAAAGGTGAAAGAAACATTACCCGTTATGAACTGGCTCAGATCATTGCCCGCCTCATGGCTAAAGAAGACCAGCTGAACGCTGAACAGCGTGCAACTCTGGACAAACTGGCTGGCGAATACGCTGACGAACTGGCAAACCTGGGCGTTCGCGTTTCCAACCTGGAAAAGAAAGTGGGCAACATTGCCTGGTCCGGCAACGCTCGTATGCGTTTCAACCAGAGCTATGCAGCTGATGATGATGGAATTGCTACCACCAAAGCTGCTGATAAATGGGATGGCCGTATGAAGATTATCGCCAAGGCACAGGTGAACGACAGCACCGTTGCTACTGGCCGTCTCCGTTACGACATGAACTTCAAAGATGCTGATTCCAACAGCAGCGTATGGATGGAAGAACTGAAAGTTAACCATCAGTTCGGCGATGACTTCAGCGTAACCCTGGGCCGTCAGGACCTCTTCCTGGGCCAGACCGGCATTGAATTCGATGATGAATTCGACGGTGCTATCGCTACCGCTAAACTGGGCGGCGTAAACGTAGACCTGGGATATGGCCGTCTCTTCGGTGGCAGACTGGGCAAACCGGTTCTGGTTGGTAAAGAAGCTACCAACTCGAAGAACGATAACGAAATGTTCCTGGGCCGTATCTACGGTGACGCAGGCCGCATTTCCTACGACGTAGAATACCTGGACGGCAAGGACTCCCTGGATGCACGCCTCATCGGCGCAGGCCTCACTGCCGGCCTTGGCGGAGATTTCAAAGTATTCGGTGACTACTACAAGAACACCGAATACAAAGGCGACCCCTACACCTGGACTGCAGGCCTTGGCTATGGCAGCGTAAACTGGAAGAAACCGGGCACCTGGGATCTGAGCGCTCAGTACATCCATGCTGAAAAAGGCTCCTTCCTGGACGACACCACCTACAACGTAGCTCCAGCTTCCCTGGTAGCAACCGATGCAGCTAACGATGTAAACACTGCTAAATACTGGCTGGCTACTGGCGATGTAATTCTCCAGAAGAATGTAAAACTCCATGCTGAATATGCATTCGATGTGAAGACTGATGACCACAAGGATTACGACGACCTCTGGTCCGTATCCCTGAACTATGTATTCTAATCTCTTCTGAGATAAAAAGAAGCTCCTCCCAAGGGGCTTCTTTTTTATTTCACAGCCCCTGCCCCTTGCGAGAATGACGAGTATGGCCGGAAGAAAAGCGCGTAACGCCCCTGCGTTCCTTTTTAGGTGGCAAGGAAACTGGATTCTCAGGTCGCTTGTGCTCCCCTACGAATCATGTTCCCTTGCCACCCCGCAAGCGGTGGGACAATAATAAACGCGTAAGCCGCGCCCCTTTTTTCTTAATTTGCGGCGGAGCCGCCATCGCTGCCCTCGGGCCCAAAGGGCCCGTCAAACCTAAGAACCCTCCGGCTGAAAGCCGGTTAATCTTAAGAACCTTTTTATTCACAACCTCCTGAATCATTTCCAACTGCATAGAAAACCATCCATCATGCTTATCGATACTCTTGAATATTCTTCCCCGCCATGATATACTATGACTACAGCACCCATGCAGAAGAAAGTGACCATCGAACAGTATGAAAGGTTGTATTTCTTTTCGCAGCTGAAAGAAACATCCCGCTGAACCACCGGATATCGTACAAACTTCAGCGGAGCATCTCATACAGGGGATTATCCCCGCAAGTGATTGAAAGGAAGGTATTATTATGGCAAAAGCAGACATTCAGGAACAGTACGGTCTCTTCATTAATGGCGAATTCGTTCCCGCCTCTGACGGCACTACCTTTGACGCCCACAATCCGGCAAACGGCGAGCACCTGGCTTATTTCGCAGAAGCAACCAAAGAAGACGTGGACAAAGCAGTGAAAGCGGCAAGAGCAGCCCTTCCCGCCTGGTCCAAGACCTCTCCCATCGAAAGACAGAATATCCTGCTGAAAATTGCAGACATTATCGATGCCAATGCAGACCATCTGGCACTGGTGGAAACACTGGACAACGGCAAGCCCATCCGTGAAACCAAGGCTGCCGACATTCCCCTGGGCAGCGACCATTTCCGCTACTTCGCAGGGTGCCTCCGCGCATGGGAAGGCTCTGCCACCATGCTCGACGACAACACCCTCTCCCTCATTCTCCATGAACCGGTAGGTGTGGTAGGCCAGGTCATTCCCTGGAACTTCCCCTTCACCATGGCATGCTGGAAACTGGCTCCCGCCCTGGCAGCAGGAAATACCATCGTCATTAAACCGTCCTCCCATACATCCCTGTCCCTCATGGAACTCACCCGCCTCATCCAGGACGTCCTCCCGAAGGGCGTGCTGAACGTCATCACCGGCAAAGGCTCCAAATCCGGCCAGTGGCTCCTTGACCACCCGGACCTGGACAAACTGGCCTTCACCGGCTCCACCGAAGTAGGCCACGGCGTATACCAGGCTGCCTGTGACAAACTCATCCCTGTCACCCTCGAACTGGGCGGCAAATCTGCCAACATCGTATTCGACGACGCAGACCTTGCCCAGGCCGTAGACGGCGCATGCAAAGGCATCCTCTTCAACCAGGGCCAGGTATGCTGCGCAGGCTCCCGCCTCTTCGTACAGGAAGGCATTTTCGACGAATTCATCAAACACCTGAAAGCTACCTTTGAAAACGTTAAAATCGGCGACCCCACGGACCCCGAAACCCAGCTGGGCGCCCAGATTTACAAATCCCAGCAGGATAAAGTACTGAAATACGTACAGATCGGCCTTGACGAAGGCTGCCAGCTCATCACCGGCGGCGAAAGATACACCGAAAACGGCTGCGACAAAGGCTTCTTCATGAAACCCACCATCCTTGTCACCGACAAGAACAGCGACCGCGTATGCCAGGAAGAAATCTTCGGACCGGTAGTGGTGGTACAGAAATTCAAAACCGCCGACGAAGTCATCGCCCTGGCCAATGACAGCGTATACGGCCTCGGCGGCGCCGTCTTCACCAAGAACATCAATACCGCCCTTAAAGTAGCCCGCGGCGTTCGTACCGGCCGTATGTGGGTCAACACCTACAACGACCTCCCCGCAGGCGCCCCCTTCGGCGGCTACAAACAGTCCGGCATCGGCAGAGAAACCCATAAGGTCATGCTCGAACACTACAGCCAGATGAAGAACATCTACATCAACCTCAAAGAAGGCGTCAGCGGCATGTACGACATTAAATAATGCAGGCCATGTAAGCTGAGAAAAACTCCTTTCCCGCGGGAAGGGAGTTTTTTTATACCTGGGAACCTGCTTCCCCGCCGGGCGAAGAGGATATGCAGCGAAAAATCTTGCGTCCCCTTTAGGGGAAGAGGGCCACGAAGTGGAGAAGGGGTGTATGAGGGTAAGAAACGGAAAGATACGCTGAGGTTAAGCAGGCCGCCGAATGGCGGGCAGGCTGGCAGTGGAGTGTCACATCGGCGCTTGACCTCGTACACCCTTTGCCACTACGTGGCGTTCCCCTCAAGGGGAAACAAGGGATTGAGACGGGAATCTTATTGTGTCATCTGCTTCCTGTACCATTCCAGAGGCACCCCCTTTGGTGGCTGGCGCCACCACCTTGCCCGGTGGGAAGCATGTCACTGGATTCTCAGTCGCCTTATGGCTCCCTACGAATCCAGTTCCCTTGCCACCCCCAGCTCCGCTGGGGGCACTATGGGTGTTGGGCATTTCGGGCAGCCGGTGCTTATGGAAGTTACGGAGGGAAAACCGTACAACCGGGCTAGCGCCCGTGGAAATGCACCCCTTCTGCCGCCTCTGGCGGCGTCTCTCCACGGGAAAGCATGTCACTGGATTCTCAGGTCGCTTTGCTCCCCTACGAATCCAGTTCCTTTGCCACCCCGGAGGGGGAGATTCTAGCGGCGCTATCTTTTGTGCAACTTATGAAACTGGACGGTAAGCGCAGAGCAAACTTCCCCCTCCGAGGGAAGTACCGCCGCAGGCGGGGATAGGGGTGCATTTCCATCGGGCCACAGGCCCGGTTTGCCTGTTTTCCCCGCCCGCCAGGGCGGTTGTAAAGGTTTTAATCAAAACTGGCGCTGAAGGGCGCCCACTACCACCCTCTGAACCTTTTGAACCTTCTGAACCCTTACGCCCAAAGGGCGTGTCCAAAAAGGCGCCCACCAAGGCTGCCGCAGGCAGCTTTTTATAAGCATTGCCGCGTCAGCGGCAATCCACAACCCTCGGCGCCGCAGGCGCCGTCAAACCTAAGAACCTTAAGAACCCTCGGGGCAGGGCCCCGTCACCCTTCCCCCCTTGAACCCTTTAAACCTTCTGAACCCTTGGGGCGAAGCCCCATCCGCCTTACGGTTCCATAGAATTTTCTCTTGACTGGATAGAGAAAATCCCATATAATCGAATATATAGTATACTATGTATTCAAAGGAACGAAAAATCATAAGGAGAAGGCTATGGCAAGTTTGGAAGATATTCTGGTAAAGAAGCACATGAAAAGGACGAAAGCGCGGATTATGATTTTGAAAGTCCTGGAAAAGAGCCTGCCCCTCACGGCGGGGGAAGTCTATGAATCGGTGCGGGGCAAGGATACCCGCCTCAGCCTGTCCACGGTCTATCGGAACTGCGAAGCCCTGGCGGAAAAGGGGCTTCTCTTCCGTTCCACCACCATGTCCGACGGCCTTACCCGCTACGAATACGCCCATGACACGCCGGTGCATTATGCCATCTGCCTGTCCTGCCACCGCGTATTTCCGGTGGACGTGGACCTGGAAAAGGGATATAAAGAACACATGGACAGCGAATACGGCTTTGAAGTGGCGGAGCCGAAGGTAGAAATCTACGGCTACTGCAAAGACTGCCGGGCTTCCGGAAAAGCCAGGGAACACAAAGGAAAAATAGAACTGTAAATGGGATAGAAAAAGACAGCGTTTCTAGGGAAGCGCTGATTAAATCGTTATCGGATTTCATTCTTGGATTTTTATCCAACGCAAGGAATAAGTCGACGCGAATAGCAAGCTATTTAAGGAGACTTATGACGCAGCATTGGATAAAAATACATATGAAATTCGATTCTGCGAATTAATCAGTGCTTCCCTAG
>NZ_UPZP01000113.1 GCF_900538805.1 uncultured Dialister sp. | reverse complement strand
CGAAGCCGCCGTCAAACTTAAGAACCCTCCGGCCTGAAAGGCCGGTCAATCTTAAGAACCTTTTCCCGAACCTTCTGAACCCTCAAACTTTTCCCGCCAACCGGTCCCGGAACTGGCGGCCCTTGGCGTCTTTTGGCTCCAGGGTCACGAAGCGGTCCATATCTGCAAGGGCCTTATGGTACTCTCCCATGGACTCATAGACTTCGGCCCGGGAGCGGTAGGATTCGGCGTAATCCGGATCCACTTCGATGGCCTTGTTCAGGTATTCCAGGGCTTTATTCGTATTTCCCTTCTGGAACCAGGTATAGCCCAGGTTGTTATAGGCTTCGCCTTTCTTCGGATGCAGGGCAATAGCCTTTTCATAGTAGGGGATGGCCTTGTCATGTTCGCCCTTCAGAGAGTAGATATATCCCATGGACTCGAAGGCGTCGGCGTTATTCGGGTCCAGTTCCACCGCTTTTGTGTAGTCCTCTACTGCCTTATCGTTAAAGCCCAGCTTGTTATAGCAGTCACCACGCAGGGTCAGGAGAAGGGCGTCGGGCTCCTTTTTCAGTTCCATGGCTTTTGTGAAATCCGCCGCTGCCAGTTCGTATTTTTCCATTAAGGCATAGGTGCTGCCCCGGAGGGAATAACCCTGCCAGTAGGAAGGGGAGGCGGCTATGGATTTTGTGAAATAATCCAGTGCCTTCTCATTCCTTTTCATTTTGAGGGCGTTGAGACCGGCACTGCGAAGGAAAAAGGCGGACTTGGGATATAGGGCAATGGCCTTGTCATAGCAGCTTTCCGCCTTGTCGTACTTTTTCAGTTTATCCGAATAAAAGTCTCCCAGGGCCAGCCAGCATACAGGGTGATCCGGCCTTTCCTTGACCGCTTCCCTATAGGATTTCTCCGCTTCCTCCTTATTTCCGAGCCTGCTGTAGCAGTCTCCCATGGAAATATGCACCGCAAAACGGAGCTTCGGAGTCATATATTTCAGGTCCTCTTTGAAATCGGCAATGGCTGCCTCATTCTGCTTTCTCGACATATGGAAAAGGCCGCGCTGGAAATAGATGTTATCCTTTATCTTATCACCGGGATGCAAAGACAGGGCCTTGTCCCAGTCCTGGAGGGCCTCTTTATCCCTTCCGGCCCGGGCGTAAAACTCTGCCCTGGACCCGTAGGAAAGGGGATTCTCCGGCGCCAGGGACACCGCGTGGTCCAGATCTGCAAAGCACTTTTCCTTTTCCCCCTTCATGTAATACATGCTGCCCCGAAATACATAGGCCTCAAACCGGTCCGGATGCTCCTTCACCGCCTTCTCCGCCATGGCGGAAAGCAGCTCCTTTCCCTGCTGCGGCGTCAGCTGCACAGGCCTGGCCTGCAGCGACGGCGCTTCGGCCTTCACGTCCTTTGAAATATGGGTATAGAGACTCCCCAGCACATCCGACGGACCGGCAGCTCTGGCGGCTGCGGCAGCACCATCCTCTGCAAAAGACGGCGCCATGGCCGCTGCCGACAGCAGGCAGGCGGTTATCATGGAAATCACTCGTTTCTTCATAAAGCCCCTCCTTTTTTTGCTTCTCTGGCTTTTCTTGCCTTTTTATACTCTATATAGTTCCAGTCAGGAGATGAAATAATAGCTCCGGTTTCATTGATTTTATCCTCATGGTCCGGTCCCAGTTCTTTTGCTTTATTCCTGTCCTTTTCCGCCAGCTCCGTTTTCCCCGCTTTTTCATAAAGCTCTGCCCGAAGCCTATAGCCCGTTGCATTTTTCGGCTGCAGCGTAAGGAAATGGTCCATATCGGCCAGCGCTTTATCCAGCTGGCCCATGGACTCGTACACCCTGGCCCTGGAGCGGTAGGTTTCAGGGAAGTCCGGGTCCACGTCTATGCCCCTGGTGAGGCAGGCCAGGGCCCTGTCATTCCGGCCCAGTTTGTGATAGCTGTATCCCATATTATTGAAAACATAGGCCGCTTTTGGTTCAAGCGTCGCCGCCTTTTCATAGTATGAAACAGCTTCCTGCCGTTTATCCATTTCCACGTACAGATCTCCTATGAGAATATAGTAGTTTTCATTTTTCGGCCTTAAGGAAGAAGCTGCGAGGAAATCAGCCAGAGCCTTTTCCTTCTGGTCAGTCATGATGTACATGAAGCCCCGGAAAAAATATAAGTCATCCCGCTTTTTAGGGGAAAGGGTGATGGCTTCGTTGTAATCCTGAAGGGCCCGGTCCCATTTTTTTAAATCGATATAAACATGGCCCCGCATGGTATGGGACAAAGGGACCTTAGGATTCAGCTCTATGGCTTTATCCAGATCCGCCAAGGCCAGGTCATACTTATGCAGCTCGCGATAGGCATTCCCCCGAATGGTATAGTAATAGTCCATTTTAGGCCTGAGGGCTATGCCCTTTGTCATGTAGGATACGGTGTCTTTGGGTTTCCCCATTTTATGTGAAATCTGGGCCGCCCGGCGATAGAGAATGGGCGCCTTGGGATCCAGGGCAATGGCCTTGTCGAAGCATTCCCTGCCCCTGGCGTACTGCTTCAGATTTTCAGCATATAGATTTCCCAGAGACTCCAGAGGCTGGTAGGCTTTGGGATTCTTAGCCATGGCCTTTTTGTAATTCTTCTCGGCCCGCGGGAAATCTTTCCATTTCCTGTAAGCATGGCCGATTAGAATGTACTGGGCAGAAAGTCCGACTCCATTTCCGGCGGGAATGCAGGACAGTCCGCTCTGGAAATCAGACACAGCGTCCGCATATTTCTTCTCCTGCAGATTCCATCGGCCCCGGTCGTTATAGATTTTAAGCCTTAAAGGGTCTGGAGGATTCAGCGCCAGGGCGGAGTACCAATCCCAGCGGGCCGCCGCGTCCTGCTTCAGCTTTACGTAATAGCCCGCCCGGAGCCAGTACACCACGGGATCCTTTGGCGCCAGGGACACGGCATGGTCCATATCGGCCATGGCCTTTTCCACTTCTCCCTTCATGAAATAGGCATGGGCCCGGGCCGCATAGGACTGGTACCGGTCCGGATGGCTTTTCACCTCCTCCTCCGCCTTTTGAAGAAGAACAGCCGCCTGCTCCTCCTTCGTGAGCTTCCTCTTTGCAGGCGCCGCCTGCGCGGGACTGAACATATCCCCGGCAGCACCGGACGCCAGCGCCGCCTCTGTCCTCTGCGGGCCTCCCGGTGCTATGGGCACAAACGACAGGAAGCAGCCCGCCAGCAGCACAGCGATTTTCTTCTTCATAAAGACCCTCCTTTTTTATAACATTGGATTAATTTCTTAAATTATATCATGGAATGGCGGGGGAGATGGAGGAGAAGAAGGGGGGAGGGGAGTTTTTTACTTGTATTTATCTTTGAAATATTGGATGGTAAATTTGCGTTCAGTGACAGTATATGTCATGGTTAATGAGTATAATAAAGGGTAGAAAGAGAAAACAGTTTGAGGAAGTGGTGAGTAGCAGGGAAATAAACTGAAATGGCGGCAGATGATATTTGAAGTGGACAGGAAATCACTGGCCGCCGCCTGTTCGCTGCCTTTAAGTTTTCATGCTTCGTTTTTCTTACATAAGGAGAGAAATCAAATGAAAGGGAATTTATCATTGTGCAAGGTGATTATAGCTATTCTTCTTCTTTTAATTCTGGTTGGCGGGGGATATGTATACTGCTACGATACGAAAGGCCTGGATACAGAAATTAAAACCGAATCAAGACTGCTCTCCCTTCCTGTCCCTTTATCGGATGAAAAAGTGACAGCAGAGTTTGTGAATATTGAAATCGTTAATTTTACCTTTCGAAAAAAAGCACCCTCCCATGCCGTAGTTCTTCATCTGGACGGGAATTCGTATCCTCTCACGGTCTTCGAAGCAATGAGTCTTTCCAGTCCTAATCATAGTGCCATCCCGAAGACGGCTAATATTTACGTGGTTCAGCTGAAGGGAAAATACTTAGAGCTGGCTAAGAAGGCGCAAAAGCGTTCCATTACTTTCGGGTATCAAGACGGGACAAAGATTACGAAATCCTTCGACTTATAAGTACGATATTGCTTCTGTAACGTAAACGTATAAATGGAAAGGGAATATCTGGTGTACTGCAGGGAACGTAAGGGATTCCTGCCTTTTAAGCGGATTATGCTATGGAGAAACAGTCCTCTCCTGAGAAGGAGGGGATTTTGTTGTATTTCAAACCTTCATCCTAACTGAGGGTTTCCATATGTGGCAATCGAAGATGGTAATAAAATACCATTTGACAAGTTGGGCATGGAGTGTTATGATATGAACAACATAGAAATGGTAATTAAATACCAAAAAGGAGGAAACCGAATTGGTAAAGAGAACGCAGATGAATGGACTGACAGGCGACGATTTGGAATGGGGAATACTGGCAGCCGTACGCGGTAAGGCAGCAGTGGATCCTTTAATACAGGCAGAGGCTTTTTATATGGTTTACCAGCTTAGTCTCCGAAAAGAGTTTGACTGGTATGGCGAAGAGGCATTAGCTGAGGTTATTGGACTCTGTCGCCGGAAAGGCTTTAATGAATTGCCCGATTTTATTTCCTATGAATCCAAAATTGGTAATGAATTACTAAAACTATCAAAGGGCGTGGAACCGAGAGTAGTAAAAGGTTTACTTCTGCATTTCGAAGATACTCTGACCATCGGAGGAAAGGCACACGGAGCGAGTGGAACTCCAGATTCACTCAGTCATCTGGCATTATCTATTCTTAAAATTGGAAAAAGGGAAAGCGTGGCTGATTTCTGCAGTGGCATTGGCGGTTTTCTGACAATGGTCTATGAACAGGTGCCAGGGGTAGTTTTAAAGGGCTATGACATCATGCGTTCGGCGTGCCAGATTTCTAGAATTAGGGCGGATGTTTTATTGGATCCACCGAATATGAAGGAACTGATTGCCGCATATAAAGGCCAGCCGGACATGCTGGATCAATACCTCGATAAGTATCATCAGAAGATTGCCATAGAGAACAGGGATATTTTACAGGATATGACTCCTCCCGGCGTAGAGAATGCCGCAGAACATTTCGATAAAATCTTCTGCGACCATCCACTGGCCATGCGGTTTTCTGTTCGTGACTCATGGATTCAGAGCCTTCCCTTTGCTAAGAAATCAAAAACGCTGGACTGGGCGTTTGCCGCCGGCGTAATGCAGAGGCTGGCCAAAAAAGGAAAGGCTGTGGTTACGCTGACAAGCAGCTGCGCATGGAACTTTCCTGAGAAGGCGGCACGGGAATATTTCATCCGGCAAGGATGGATTGAATCGGTGATCAGCCTTCCGGTCAAAATGTTTTCCTATACTAATATTTCCATCCTTCTCGTGGTGCTTAGCCATGGAAATAAAGAAGTCCATTTTGTAGATGCTTCTGGAATTTACGAGAAAGGACGCCGCACAAACCAGTTCAGCAAAGCAAACATAGATACCATTCTCAAAGCTCTGGCAGAAGATACGGATATCAGCAAAACGGTATCCAACGAAGAAATCGAAAAAAAGGATTTCTCTGTTTTCCCAAAGACCTACTTAACGCCGGAAGATGAGCTTGAATCCCTGTCTAATTATGGCACTCTGATACCTTTGGAAGACCTGACACTCCGCATCAGCCGCGGCGCGCCTATTATGGCTTCGCAGCTGGATGCATTCAGCAGTGAGGAAGATACGGGCATTGATTACCTTACTTTGTCAGATATGCAGGACGGATTAATTCAGAAAGACCTGAAACACATGACTGAAATCCCGGAAGGGTACAGGAAATATCTCATCGAAGACGGAAGCATTATTCTCTCTAAAGTGGGAAGGCCTGCCAAAGTAGGGCTGGCTTCTGTGCCGGAAGGACGGCAGCTTATGGCTACAGGAAATATGTTTGTCCTGAAGCTGGACAAGAAAAAAATCAATCCCTATTATCTGCTTGCTTTCCTTGACAGTCCTGAAGGAAATGCCCTCATGAATCTCTTCTATGTAGGTATGACCGTTCCCAGTATTCGCATCCAGAGTCTGAAAGAAATTAAAATCCCCGTGCCACCTATGGAAAGGCAGCAGCAGGTGGCAGAAATCTATAAGAAATGCCAGGACGATTTGTACAAGGCAAAAGATGCCCTTCGGAAAATGATTCAGTCAAAAACAAAAGTATTTGATGACACCATGAAGGAGGGATAAACTATGCTGAGCCTTGAACAGATAGAGGTACTGGAAGGTGTCCTTGTGGAAAGGGCAGAAGAAATCCTCTGCCATATGAATTCCCAGGGAACCATAGACCGGTTTCTTAAGATAGCAGGACTGAGCGATCTTTTTGAAGAAGAAGCCAAAGAAACGGATAACCAGGATCCCTCCGGGTATATCGTTGTGATTGGGGCCTCCATGATTTCGGCCAATGCCATAAAAGGCATATGTAAAACCATGGGTATTTCTCCCAAACGGCTCAAACTCTACCTTGATTATGAAGAGGCCCAGAAACTGAATTATCGCAGTATGTACTGCAGCAGCCGGTATGCTCTCGTCCTTTTCGGCCTCATAGGCCACAGTGCCAGGGGCAAAGGAGGCTACAGCAGCATTATTACAGCCATAGAAGGGCAGAATGGATATCCGCCGGTCATACGGCTTGGAACTAATGAACTGAAAGTGACAAAAACGGGTTTCAAGAAGGCCCTGGCGGATGCAATAGAGCGTGGTTATATTATCCAAGATCAGGAGAGTGCTTGAACATTTTCCTGGGGAAGCGCTGATTAATTCATAGAGTTTCCTTTTATAAGAATTTTTATGCACTGCTTCGTCATGGGCTTCCTTAAATAGCTCGCT
>NZ_UPZP01000112.1 GCF_900538805.1 uncultured Dialister sp. | reverse complement strand
TATTCGCGTCGACTTATTCCTCGTATTGAATAAAAATACAAGAATGAAATCCGATAACGATTTAATCAGCGCTTCCCCAGAAAATGGTTAGAAAGTAAACTGCATGCCGATTTCAAAATTGCGGCCGGGCGCGGAGTACCAGTCCTGATTGTTTGTCGGGTCTGCATTGGGTCCATAAGAGCTTCCTACATCCGTATAGAACTGGTCGAAGATATTATTGACTCTAGCAAAAAGGGTGGCTCCTTTGGCAAACTGATAATTGGCCGCCACGTCCCATACCCAGTAGTTGGCATAGTCCCTCATTTCCGGATAGGCTTTCTTGCCGTAGCGGTTCATGACGCCCCTGCCGTCAAGGGATGCATTGAACTTGTCTGCTTTGTAGGACACATTCACATGCAGCGTGCTTTCCGGAAGGGCTCCGTTATTATTGATATTTTCTCCGGCTTTGGCCTGCATATGGAGATAGGAATAACCAAGGGAGGCGTTCCAGTGCTGGCTGAATTCCTTGTTCAGGCTCAGGCTGAAGCCATTGGCATTGGTTTTTCCTGAATTTTTATAGAGGCTGTCAAAATCAATTAAGTTCTTCGCATGGGTATGGAATACGTTGAAAGTGCCGTCAAGGGAATCGGTAAACCGGTGATTCACGCCGAATTCGACGGTATTTCCTTCCTCCGGATCCAGGTCTTTATTGCCATATGAAGAATAAAGGTAATAAAGGCTGGGGGCTGCGAAGAAGGATTTATAGTTGATGTAGTAATTGGTCTTTTCGTTCTTCTTATAGCCTACTGAAAGACTGGGGGATGTGTGGGTGCCGAATTCGGAATGATGGTCTACCCGGATGCCCGGGGTCACATTCCATCTATCAGTGAGGTCGACCTTATCCTGCAGATAGAAGGCGGTATTGGTAATGCTGGTGCCTTCCACATCAGGATTCCCTTTATAATAGGGGATTTCATCCTTGTACCAGTCAAATCCGCCGGTTATAGTCTGCCGGTCCATGGTATAGGTCAGCTGGTCGGAAATCCCGGTGGTTCTCATCTTCATATCACAAATATCCCAGAGAGCTGAAGCGGTATAGTTATCATTGATATGGGTATTGTTTCTGTAGATAGAAAACTGGTTGGTGAGGCGGTCATTCAGTTTCGCCTTATACTGCAGGCTCACAGAATCATTGTCCTTTTTGCCTCTGGCCCGGGCTGTATCGTTGGTTCCGGAATTCGGGCGGATATAATCGGATGTATACTTCTCATAGTTGAATACCACATCGGAGTCATTACCCAGGTCATAGCCCAGTTTTACGTTGTAGTGCTCTGCATTGAGGTGATTGATCACCCTCCGGCCCCAGCCGTCCTTGTATTTCCCCTGCAGTTCCTTGCCTGCATCTACGTTCCAGAAAACATTTTCTTCCCGGCCTTCGTTATGAAGAGAATATTTTTCCCTGCTTTCATTGCCGAAAGATGTGCGGAGGGTGGTGCGGACCCCGTCGTTTTTGGCTTTTTTGGTGATGATATTGATTACGCCGCCCTGGGCATCGGAGCCGTAAAGGGTGGAGGCAGAGCCTTTCAGTACTTCGATATGGTCAATGGAGTCCATATTGACCATATCGCCTATGTCAGCAGTGGCCAGGGAGTTGCCATTGGTATTTCTTCTCATGCCGTCTACCAGAATCACTACATTTTTAGAGCCATTGATATAAATCTGGCTGCTCATGCCCACCTGGCTGCTGGCGCCCTTACTGGAAATAGTGACTCCCGGCACATGCTTTACGGCCTCACTCACATCGTCATAGTGCTTCTCTTCGATTTCCTTGGCCGTCACCACGGACACGTCGGCGTTGGAATCGATTTTCTTTTCCGGCACGCGGCTGGCGGTGACTACGATGCCATCTAAGGTATACACCGGCATGTCGGCTGCCTCAACGCAAAAAGCGCCGCCGGAAAGTGATAAAACCGCCAGTGACGCTGCTAAAATTTTCCTGTTCATAGAAATACCTCCCTCATTTCCCTGATTCGGGCGTATGAAACCAAGCCGCATCCCGGAAAAGCAGTATACATCGTACCCTTTTCCCACGAAACGGTGGATTTGATTCATAAGGCAGTTCTTCTGACTCAGCTTCCTCAGGGATTTCGTCTTCCCGGTTTCCCAGTGACATTTTGAAATTCCCCTAGGGAAGCAGACTCTATGAATGAATCAGTGCTTCCCGAAGCCTTACAGCGGCGGGACCGTGGCGGAATCGGGTTTCCCCTCACCGCGCTTCTCTTTTCATCTCCTCCGGGAAAATTTTCTTCCCGGATTCAAACCATTATGAATTTCTTAATAAACTCACCCCTTTATTATACATGAATCTCAGATTCTGTAAACTATTTTTTAATATTTAAAATGAGTATTTTTTTATATGCTATAATGAAGCTGATATTTTCGTACAGGGAGGTTATGATGAAATACGCAAAGGCCGGCGCTTTATGCGCCAGTTTCCTCATTTTTCTATCCCTTTCCGGCTGCGGCATGAAGCCCATGGCACCTGTCGGAGAAGGAAAGAGCTATACCGTCACCGACGCCACGGGGAAGGAAGTGACCATTCCCGCCAAGCCGAAGCGGATTCTGGGAAATTCCGCTTCCATCGATACCATGCTTCTCTCCGTGGTGACGCCGGACAGGCTCACCGCCGCCACCGATGCGGACCGGGACCCCAATATTTCCTATATAGCCGACGAAACGAAGGATATTCCCCTCACCGTGCCCCTCACCGGCCTGTCCATGGAAATCGTGACAGAAGCGAAGCCGGACCTCATCGTGGCATCCACCTATACCGATGGCAGAGAGCTGGATCTCTACCGGAATCTGGGCATTCCGGTGGTGGTCATCGACGGCCCCCGCTCCATTGACCAGGTGAAGGAGGATGTGCGTATCATTGCGGCGGCGGTGGGAGAAAAGGAACGGGGCGAAAATGTAATTTCCCAGATGGACAGCACTCTTTCGGAAATTGACAGCCGCCTCTCAGAGGAAAGGGGAAAGAAACCGGTGGTGTACCTGGTGTCCCAGATGACCCGCTACGGCGGCCCGGGCTCCATGTTCAACGAACTCCTCACCCGCGCCCGCATTGACAACGCCATCACCCTGGCCGGCGGCGTCAACGGCCAGGCCACGTCGCCGGAGCTCATCATCAAGACGGACCCGGACATGCTCTTCGTATCCACCGATCGCTCCTCCGACACCACCGGCGCCGCCAAGTACCGGGACGACTTCCTGGCCAATCCCGCCATCGCCTCCATGCGCGCCGCCAGACACATCGTGCCGGTGGAGGACCGCTACATTTACTCTGCTTCCCAGAACTGCGTGTGGGCCATCAAAGGCCTGGCCAACGCCGCCTACGGCCCCATTTTCGACATGAGCGGGGAAGGGCAGATAAAGGGATACTAAAGGGCCGCTTCGCGGCCCGGGTTCAGAGGGTTCAGAGGGTTCAGAAGGTTCAAAGGGGGCGCGGCTTCGCCGCAGGTTGTGGCCTGCTGGCGCAGGCAGGTTGTGTAGAAGGGTTGTGAACAAAAGGGTTCTCAGGTTTGACCGGCCCTGCGGGCCTGAGGGTTGTGGTATCGCCTTTGAGCGATGAGTTTTAATGCCGCCTATCGGCGGCAGGCGTTACGCACTTTCCTTCCCGCCGGACAAAGTCATTCTGAGCCGCAGGCGAAGAATCTTGGTACGCGGCACATTTGAGACAATCGACAGTAAACACTTATCGGCGGGAAAGGCTGCTGACTGAGTCCGGCACGAACCATTGATTCATAAGCAAGAAACCACATTACGATGATTGGCCGCTAACACGGTCAGCCGATTAAAAGGAAGGCCTCTTATTGGGCAGGCTAGAGGCCAACTTCGGCTGACTTGGAGGTCCTATGCAGGACCTCCACAGCCACCCCCTATCCGCCTGCGGCGGACTTCCTCCACGGGAAAGCGTCTCACTTGGTTCTCAGGTCGCTTTGCTCCCCTACGAACCAAGTTCGCTTGCCACCCTATTCAGGGGGCAGAATAAACTACTCTACGCTTACATATTGACGTATGTGGCACAATGGGCGCTACCGACAGGCAGCGGTGACTGCAGAGCAGTCGCCTATCGGTAAGCGGACAGCGGTAAGCGGTAAGCGGATAGCGGATAGCGGACAGCGGATAACCATCTTTCCCACTACAAAAACTCCTGAAGGGACCCCCGCAGCTCCGGCAGCGGAATGATTCAGGAGTTTTTGGTATGGTATTTTTTCGGTGCACCGGAGAGGCGGGATTTACAGGATGGGCTCTTTTCCTTTCCCTTTTCCATGGATAAAGCGCTTCGGGAAATCGTCGGAAAAAGCCAGGCCCTTTCCGTCTCTCTATTTTCATAGTCCATAGGGAAAGCAGGAAATCTTATCAGCGCTTCCCTAGCATGTTTCTCCGTACCAGTCGATGTCGTGCCTGAGCTTATGCACTTCGTCTCTTGCTTCCTCGGCGTCCCTTCTTAAATCTTCTACCATGCTTGTCACCGTTGCCAGGTTCTGCCGAAGCATTTCCTTTTCCATCCGGAGCAGCTGGATTTGGCCCTTCAGTTTGATGATCTGCAGGCTGGCACGGTCTTCATAATCCTCGTCTTCATCGTCTTCATCATCATAGTCGTCATCATAATCATCGTCATCATAGTCATCATCATAGTCATCATCGTTATCGTCCAAACCTTCTGCCAGATTTTCCATATACCGGGCATCCAGCAGGACCTTTTCCATCAGATATTCCACGTTACTGAGGCTGCTGCTCAGGGGTACATAGTTGTCGTCAATGAGGTATTTCATCATAATCTCCTTGTAGGTAACAAAGGGCCGCCTCGCGGCCCGGGTTCAGAGGGTTCAGAGGGTTCAAAAGGTTCATAGGGGTGTGGCAGCGCCCTGCGGGCGCATTATAAAAGAGGCGCCGGAGGCGCCCACTCTGCCTCCACGGAGTGGGCTTTATAACTCCCCTTTGAACCAGCCTGGAAGGCAAAGCCGTTCCCAGGCCGAACCCATCGGCCGGCGCGGCAGCGCACGACCGATAGAACCCGGGCGCCGTCAGGCGCCTGAACCCCTCTTGCGTTCAGGAATACCGGTATCCACTTCTACCCTATCCGCCCCCTGAGCGGAAGCGATGAATGGCCGGTAAAAATCACGGGATTCATCAGCAAGAAAAACATTAAGACATTTAGCCACCGTTGGTGGCTCTCCCCCTTTGGTGCCTGACGGCACCACCTTTCTCCACGGGAAAGCGTCTCACACGATTCTCAGGTCGCTAACGCTCCCCTACGAATCGTGTTCGCTTGCCACTCCTGACGGGGGCACAATAAATACCAGTCAGCGGATTCCCCTTTACTTTCCGTCTTCCCAGGGAGGCTCCTGTTTTTCTGCTTCCGGATGGGCTTCTGCTTCCATTTCATAGGACCACATGTGGGTGGGAATCATCTTTCCATCCTTATCGCAGGTATAGCGGACGGACTTGGGCATGGTTTTGGCGGTGGAGAGAGGGCTGGTGAATCCCCGGCCTATGACGTCGGTGGTGTTCATGATGAAGAGGAAGGCGGAGGGGTCGATATCTTCGATGAGGTGGCGCACCCGGGTAATCTGGGTGAGGTCCACGATGGCGAAGACGATTTTCTTTTCTACGCCGGAGAAGGCACCCTGGCCGTAGAGGAGGGTGGCGCCGTGGTGGATGTTCCGAAGGATGGCGTCTGAAATTTCCAGGGGCTTGTCGGACACGATGAAGGCGGCCTTTCTCTGGGCAAAGCCGATGACGATACGGCTGGAAAGGTTGGCGTTGATGTACATGGAAATCAAGGTGCAGATGGCCGGTTCCAGGGTGAAGATGAAGGCCCCCGCTGTGACAATGACGAAGTTCAGTGCAAAGACTACGTAGCCGATTTCCAGGTTGTAATATTTCTTCAATATGGCCCCCACCACGTCCAGGCCGCCGGTGTTGCTGTTGTAGCGGTAGAGTATGCCCATGGAAATCCCCAGCACCACGCCGCCGGAAATGGCAGCCACCAGAGGATCCTTCACCACGTTGTAGTCCGCCAGAAAGGCGGTAAGGTCGATGAATACGGAGCAGCACACGGTGCCCAGGATGGTGATGATGGTGTAGAATTTCCCCATGAATTTCAAGGAGAGAATCAGGATAGGAATGTTCATGAGCAGGTTCGCCATGCCGATGGGAAAACCGGTGAGGTAGTAGAGTACCATGGCAATGCCCGTGAGTCCTCCGGAGAGGAACTGGTGAGGCACCAGGAAGGCATTCACGCCGACGGAGTATAAAAAGGTACCTGCCAGGGTAATGGCGATGATGAAAGCAAGACGCTGCCAGAATGTGGGGCTGCGGAAATCCGCCCCTAATGTGGTTGACATGATTTTTTCCTTTCTCCTTTGACCAGGATAGCGATACAAATCTGATATCATTATATCATTCTTTAGAGGGATAGGGAGAGCCGCTTCGCGGCTCCAGGTTCAGAGGGTTCAGAAGGTTGTGAAAAAGGTTCTGAAGTTTGACCGGCCTGTGGCCGGAGGGTTCTTAGGTTTGATGGGCCCTTCGGGCCCAAGGGTGGCGGTGGCGGCTGACGCCGCAAAATAAAAGGGGCGCGCCTGACGGCGCAGGTTGGAGCCGCCTTCGGCGGCAGGTTGTGTAGAAGGGTTGTAAGCGAAAGGGTTCTTAGGCTTGACGCCCGCAAAGCGGACGAAGGTTCTCAGGTTTGACGGGCCTAACGGCCCGAGGGTTGTGGTGGCGGCTGGCGCCGCAGTATATAGAGGGCCGCCGAGCGGCCCGGGTTCAAAGGGTTCAGAGGGTTCAAAGGGTATGGGGCTGTGAAAAAATGTTTAATCATTTCTTCACAGCCCTTTTTCCACTTCGGTTATAGATTCAGAAAATTGCCCAAAATAACAGTAAGCTGTTCTCCGCATTGTCATCTCGAGCGGAGCTGCATGTCGATATGAGAGCAAAGGTATTTGGCTCTATTGAGACTCTGAGCCCCGAGA
>NZ_UPZP01000111.1 GCF_900538805.1 uncultured Dialister sp. | reverse complement strand
GGAAGCGCTGATTCAATCGTTATCGGATTTCATTCTTGTGTTTTTATTCAATGCAAGGAATAAGTCGACGCGAATAGCCAGCTATTTAAGGAGACTGATGACGCAGCATTGGATAAAAATACATATGAAATTCGATTCTGCGAATGAATCAGTGCTTCCCTAGAATTCCCAGAGACCTGCCCTGCATTGGTGTGTTATAATTTTCTAAGAAGCACTGATACATGCCATGATTCTCTGTATCGGCGTTTCTATAAAGAGGAGGTACTTTATGAATATGGAAGCGAAAAGAAAATATACGCTGCTGGGCATTATCATCCTGCTCATTGCAGCCATTGCGGCTGGGACTTCCGGTTTCTGGAAGGATGGGGCCGCAGAAAACGCTAAACAGGGCTATGTAGCGGTGATTCGCATTGACGGCCCCATTTACGGCGGCCCCGAGGCGGATTCTCTCCTTTCCGGCAGCAGCGGCGTTACCAGCGAGCAGATTATGAAGGAATTCCAGGCGGCCCGGAAGGATCCCCAGGCCAAGGCTATCCTGGTGCGTATCAACAGCCCCGGCGGTTCCACCGGAGCCACCCAGGAAATCGCTGAGGAAATGGATAAGATACGGAGCAGCGGCAAGCCCATCATTATTTCCATGGGGGATATGTGCGCCTCTGCAGGCTACTGGCTGGCCAGCAAGGGTAATTACATTTTTGCTTCTCCCGCCACCATTACCGGAAGCATCGGTGTATACATGGACTACACCAATGTGGAGGATCTGATGGACAAGCTGGGCATTAAGAATGAGAAAATCAAGAGCGGTGCCCATAAGGATATCCTTTCCATGTACCGCCCCATGACCGGAGAGGAAAAGGAAATGGTACAGACCATGGTGGATGATATTTACAACCAGTTTGCACAGACCGTGGCAGACGGACGCAAAATGGATGAAAACAAGGTGCGCTCCATTGCGGACGGCCGGATTCTTACGGGCAAGCAGGCCCAGGATTTGGGACTGGTGGATGCCATGGGCAACTATTACGACGCCTTGAGCTATGCGGCTTCCAGCGGCGGCATCCAGAGTGAAAATATTCCGGTGAAAAGCTATGGCAGCGGCGTTTCCTTGAAAGGCATCCTTTCGGGGGAAGCAAAGAATCTGTCCGGCGTTTTCGGAAAGGCTCTGGCCGATTCTTTCAAGGAATCGGTGGCAGAATCTTCCGTGCCGTCTATGAAATAAGGAGGATTGTATGAATCATTTACTTGACCTGGCGATAGCCCTTATCACATCACCCCGGCAGGCATTGATGGAAATTACCAATGAGGAAAAGCTGAAAGAAGCATTTCTCATCTGGATTTTTGTGGTCTTCCTTCTGTCCCTGTCCCTCTTTCAGCAGGGGCCGGGGCTGGTGGTGCAGTTTCTCCTCATGGTTCTTTTTATGGGAGCTGCCCTTCTGGTGCACAGCGCAGTGATTGACTATATTTCCGGCTTCTGGGGCGGCATGGGTACGGCTCGGGGGATTACCGCCGGCTTCATGGCATCTTCCCTGCCCATGGCCTTTTCTGTTTTCTTCACCTTCCTGGCAGTGGTGGGGGCGGGTGCCCTTTCCGGCATCGGCAGCTTTGTCATCTGGGTGTGGTCCTTCTATCTGGACGTGACGGCCATCGGACAGAATTATCGTTTCCGTCCGGGGAAATCGTTCCTCATTGCTTTGACGCCCTATATCCTCATGGTGATTTTCTTCATCGCCCTCATGGCCCTTGGTGTGGCAGCGGCGGTGGAAGGCATTGCCAATATGCAGGATGTGCAGAACCTTGAATCTGTGATTACCCAGATGTAAAATAGGAAAAGAATATTTGGCAAAGGCGCCGGAACCCTTATCCCGGCGCCTTTGTCCGTTCAATTTCAAAAATATACGGTTTGTGATATAATATGAAACGTATGTATAACTTGGATTGGATGAACACAGTTTCCCTATACAAATAAAATCTTGAATCAGTATGAATATAAGGAGGAATACCATTTATGTGCGGTATTGTAGGTTATGTAGGCAGTGGAAATGCCACCAACTTTTTGATTGACGGACTTCGCCGCCTGGAATACAGAGGATATGATTCTGCAGGCATTGCGGTATATGAAAATGGAAAAATCAACATTGAAAAGAAACAGGGCCGTCTGGTGAATCTGGAAAATGAGCTGAAGGAACATCCCCTCTCCGGCCATATCGGCATCGGTCATACCCGCTGGGCAACCCATGGCAAACCGTCCGACAGGAATGCCCATCCCCATGGAGACTGCCATAACCATTTCGTAGTGGTTCATAATGGTATCATTGAAAACTACCTGACTTTGAAAAAAGACCTCATGGAAAAGGGCCATGTTTTCAAATCTGAAACGGATACGGAAATTGTAGCCCATCTGCTGGAAGAACTGGACGACGGCAATTTCTTCTCCACCGTCCGCAAGATGCTTTCCATCATCGAAGGCTCCTACAGCCTTGTCATCATGGACAGCTCCTATCCTGACACCATTATCTGCACCAAGAAGAACAATCCCCTTATCATCGGTCTGGGCAAAGGTGAAAACTTCATTGCCTCCGATATTCCGGCGGTCATCAACCACACCAGGGATATCTACATTCTGGATGATGAAGAACTGGCAGTGGTGAAGAAGGACAGCGTAGCCGTTTATGATAAAGACGGAAAGCCGATCCGGAAGGAAATCCAGAAGGTCACCTGGTCTGCGGAAGCAGCAGAAAAGGGCGGTTATCCCCATTTCATGCTGAAGGAAATCTTCGAACAGCCCAAAGCAGTGAGAGACACCGTGCAGATTCACCTGAACAAGGACGGCTCCGTTGCATTCCCTGACCTGAACTGGACTAAAGAATGCTTCGATAACATTGACAATATCCTCATCACTGCCTGCGGCACCGCCTACCATGCAGGCCTGGTGGCAAAGCACTATATCGAACGGTTTGTAAAGATTCCGGTGGCCGTGGAAATCGCTTCCGAATACCGCTACAGCAAACCTCTCACCACCAGCCACACCCTCTGCATCGTGGTCAGCCAGTCCGGTGAAACCATTGATACCCTGGAAGCCCTGAAGGAAGCCAAGAAACATGGCGCCAAGAGTCTGGCCGTTACCAACTCCATCGGCTCCTCCATTGCCCGTGAAGCGGACAACGTGGTATACACCCTGGCAGGCCCGGAAATTGCCGTGGCATCCACCAAGGCTTACACCACCCAGCTGGTGGCACTCCTCCTGCTGTCCCTCTACATGGCACAGCTCAGAGGCACCATTTCCACAGAACTGATTCATAAGATTACCGACGGCCTTCGGGACCTGCCCAAGCAGATTGAAAAGGTGCTGGAAGAAAAGGACCATATGTCCGACGTGGCAGACCGCCTCATCAAAGCCAGCGACATTTTCTACCTGGGCCGTTCCATCGACTACGCCATCGCCATGGAAGGGGCGCTGAAACTGAAGGAAGTGTCCTACATCCATGCAGAAGCCTATGCAGCCGGCGAACTGAAACACGGCACCCTGGCCCTCATCACCGCCGACACCCCGGTCATTGCGGTTGCCACCCAGGACGCTGTCAGCTCCAAAATGTACAGCAACATCCAGGAAGTTAAAGCCCGGGGCGCCGAAGTCCTTGGCATCGGCTACGATGACGACAAGGAACTGGGCAAGTACACCACCGAAACCGTTCGTATCCCCAGAGTGGACTTCTTCATTGCCCCCATCCTTTCCGTCATTCCCATGCAGCTTCTCGCCTACTACACCAGCGTGAAGAGAGGAAACGATGTGGACAAGCCAAGAAACCTGGCCAAATCGGTGACTGTAGAATAAGAAATATACGGCACAGGCTCCTTTTGGCCTGTGCCTTTTTCTTACTGCATGATATTTCCGACTGCCTCCTTTTTCCGGCGGGCAGTTGCGGAAACCTGCTTTTAAGCATACAATAAAGAAAGTATATTCATGGATAGGAGTTGTCATATATGAAAAAAATTATTTTAACCGGCGACCGTCCCACCGGACATCTCCACGTAGGCCACTATGTAGGATCCCTTCGGGAAAGAGTTGCTCTCCAGAATTCCGGAACCTTTGACGAAGTCTACATCGAAATCGCCGATGCCCAGGCCCTCACCGACAATGCGGACAATCCTGAAAAAGTCAGGAAAAACGTACTTCAGGTAGCCCTGGACTACCTTTCCGTAGGCATTGATCCCGAAAAATCCAATATTTTCATCCAGTCCATGGTACCGGCTCTGCCGGAACTGACCATGTACTACATGAACCTGGTCACCGTTTCCCGCCTGGAAAGAAACCCCACGGTCAAAGCGGAAATCCAGCAGAAACACTTTGAAGCCAGCATCCCCGCCGGCTTCCTCTGCTACCCCGTCAGCCAGGCAGCCGACATCACCGCCTTCGATGCCACCACCGTCCCCGTAGGGGAAGACCAGGAACCCATGCTGGAACAGACAAGGGAAATCGTCCGCAAATTCAATGACATCTACGGCGAAACCCTGGTGGAACCGGAAATCGTCCTGTCCTCCAACAAGGCAAGCCTCCGCCTTCCCGGTATCGACGGCAAAGCGAAGATGAGCAAATCCATCGGCAACTGCATCTACCTCTGCGAAAAACCGGAAGACATTGAAAAGAAAGTCATGTCCATGTTCACCGACCCCACCCATCTCAGAAGAGACGATCCCGGCCACGTGGAAGGCAACCCCGTATTCACCTACCTGGACGCCTTCTGCAAAGACGAATACTTTGCCGAATTCCTGCCGGAATACAAGAACCTGGACGAAATGAAAGCCCACTATACCAGAGGCGGCCTGGGCGACGTCAAAGTCAAACGCTTCCTCAATAACGTGATGCAGGCAGAACTGGCACCTATCCGTGAACGCCGCCAGTACTGGGAACAGCACCTGGATGACGTGGTGGATATCCTCAGGACCGGCACAGAAAAAGCAGCCGCCAAAGCCGACGGCACCCTCCAGAAAGTCAGAAGAGCCATGAGAATCAACTACTTCGAAGACGGCAACCTGCTGAAATAAGAAATATGATAAAAGGGACGAAGGAAATTTCCTACGTCCTTTTTTGCATGTGATCATATTTCTTAGGAAAATGGAATCAAAGAGCGCCGGACCGGACAATAGTCGACGGAGCAGGGAGATTTCCCGACTCCGCTTCGCTCGGAAAGACAGCACAGCACGGGGCTTACACTGTGAGAAATTAAGATTTCTCCATGCTCCAGCGCTTTCGTCGAAATAACAGGGGAGCATGGGAAAACTTGTGCTTGTTCTCTGTAAACTGATGGCAGAGCGCCTGTATGTTATGGGAGAGCAGGGCCCCTTCCACCGCTGATGAGGCCCCCTCCCCATAGATGGGGGAGGCAACATAGATGATGATATGATTCCGCAGGTGCATTCAAAAATCCCGGCTCTTTCAGGAGCGCCGGGATTTTATGATGTTATAACAAATTTACACTTTTTCCATATCCGACAGGGGCAGGGCTTCTTTGTCTTTGCATTTGGAGCCGGTGGTGAGGAAGACCAGGGTGCCCGCTGCAGCGGAAACGGTGGAGGCCATGAGGATGGAGAATTTGGCCAGGTTCAGGAGGGCCGGGTCAGTGAAGGCGATGGAAGCGATGAAGATGGACATGGTGAAACCGATGCCGCCAAGCATACCTGTGGCCGCCAGTTCACGGGGAGAGGCTTTGCCGGGGATGTCTATATTTCCTAATTTATGAAGAAGGTAGACGGAGCCGAAGATGCCCACCGGTTTTCCCAGAAAGAGACCGGCCAGAATGCCCCAGGGGAGGGGAGAGGAGAAGTCCAAAGTGGACAGGGAGATTTCAACGCCTGCATTGGACAGGGCGAATACCGGCATAATGAGGTAGGCGGACCAGGGAGAAATCCTCTTTTCCCAAAGATGGAGCATGGAGGTTTTGCAGTTTCCGTCGGCGGGGATGGCAAAGCCCAGGATAACACCGGCAATGGTGGGGTGGATGCCTGCTTTCAGGAAGAAATACCAGGCAATGAGGCCCAAAACAAGGTAAGCCGGGAAGAAACGGATTTTCATGCGGTTCAGCACGAAAGCAGCTGCCAGTGCGCCTAGGCCTGCCAGAAGGGCAAACCAGGCAAGGTCGGTGCTGTAGAAGAGGGCAATCACCACGATGGCGCCCAGATCATCCACGATGGCCAGGGCGGTGAGGAAGACGATGAGTCCCGGAGGAGCACTTCTGGCAGCCATGGTCATGATGCCCAAAGCAAAGGCAATGTCCGTGGCCATGGGAATGCCCCAGCCGCCGGTGGTTTCCGTGCCGAAGTTCAAAAGGCTGTAGAACAGGGCAGGCACCAGCATGCCGCCCAAAGCGCCGCATACCGGAAGAATCATGGCGGATTTCGTTTTCAGTTCTCCAAAGAGAAATTCCCGCTTGATTTCCAGACCCACCAGGAAGAAGAAAATAGCCATGAGCCCGTCATTCACCCAGTGAAGCAGTCCCATTTCCAGGGAATAATCGCCAAAACCGATGGCTATGGGAGTGTGAAGGATGTGCTCATAGGTCTTTCCCCAGGGAGAATTGGCCATGATGACAGCCAGGATGGCACAGATCAGAAGAATCACACCGCCGGATGCTTCTGAACGCAAAAAAGAAAGAAATGTGGTGCTCAAGGATTCGATTTTTCGTCTCATAGTCAACTCCTTTCAACGAAAAGAAATATTCTATTCAAATAATAGCATAATATGCATATAATGTCACTACATATTACTAATTATTTATATATTATATTGAATGCTATGTAATTAAATGGGTTAATTGATTGATAGATGAACAGTATTTGGTTTCTAGTTTCTTGGGTCCTGCTGTATTTGGTGTGTTTTTCTTTTCGCCGACTGGGATTCTTTAGTGAGCTGGTGAGCTAGTGAACTAGTGGACTAGTAAGTGTCACTATCTACATGTACCAGGATTCTTCGCCCGGGGGCAGAATGGTCGGTCGGCCAAATAAAAGGAAGGCCCTTTAATGTGCAGGCTAAGGGCCAACTTTGGCCGACTCGCGCATTC
>NZ_UPZP01000110.1 GCF_900538805.1 uncultured Dialister sp. | reverse complement strand
TTCGCGTCGTCCCATTCCTCGCATTGCATAAAAATTCTAGAATAAAAGCAGACAACGATTTAATCAGCGCTTCCCTAGTGCCGCATCGTTTTTTATTTGTCCTTTATTCTCTCTGCCAGAAAATAGCAGAGACACTGAAAAAAGATTTTATTCTGTTTTCTTTCCCTTTTCGCCGGTCCTTTCCAGTGATGCTTCGATGAGCGTCTTGCTTTCCCTGCTTCATAGAGCTGCTGAAGAAGGCCCTCTATATTGTCTTCGGTATACTGCCATCCGTCCTGATGAAAAGCATAGGCCCTCCTGGAAAGGACCAGGGACGCCAGACCGTAGTCCTGGGTAATCACCACGTCCCCCGGGTGTGCAGCGGAAATGATGGCCCAGTCCGCCGCATCCCTGCCCTTGTCCACCACCATGACCCGGCTTTTTTCTGAATGAATCAAGTGGCTCGTATCACAGAAAATAATAACCTTGAGACCATAGAGGGCAGCCGCCCTTTCCGTTTCTTCAATCACCGGACAGCCGTCGCCGTCAATGAATATTTCCATACCTGTCTCCATAAAAAAACTGCAGGCAGACCGCCCGCAGTTTTTCATTTCATTTTATTTCAGCTTCCAGCCGGACTTCTTCAGCATGGTCACCACCGGCACAATGATGACGGCGGAAACGATGGCTTCCGGCACGCCGTTCATGCCAACGATACCCATAATGGTGGCGCCGACGGCTTCCACGGAAATGCCCTTGGATACTGCATAGGGAGCACCTACCAGAAGGAAGAAGGAGCCCAGGAAGAGCACCGTATTGCAGAGGGCACCGCCAATGGCTGCTGCGCCTACACGAAGGCCTTCACGGCCGGGCATATGCTTGTAAACGAACCATGCAAAGAGGCCGATGCAGATTCTTGGTACGATGCAGATGAAGGCATCGTAGAAAGGATTGTACTGCAGGGCAAACTGCAGGAGCAGGCTTGGCGCCCGAAGGGACTGAATGAAGGAGAAAAGTCCGAAAAGGAATCCCACCAGCGCCCCTACCTTAGGTCCTGCCACCAGTGCACCGATAATGGTGGGAATATGAAGGATGGTGGCATTCATGACAATGAGGGGAATGAACCCATATCCTGTGAGCCCCAGGAAAATGGTAATCCCTGCCAGAAGGCCGGACACCGTAAGCTGGCGAATACTTAAAAACACGTGATTTTCCTGAGGAGCATGATTGACTTTTTCCATTTTGTAACCTCCGTTCTTACTCTCAGCGAGATATAAGCCGTAAATGCGGCGATATACTCACCCTGCGGTCCGGTTCCATCCTGATACCGGCAAAGCAGGGCCCCTTTATCTGCCAACAATTATTATAGCGAACAAATTTTATTTGTCAACACTTTCCTATTTGAAAATCCAGCGGGTCAGACGCTTGGCTCCCATGAGGGCAAAACCGGTGAGCCACAAATCAGAAAGATAGGGAAATACGGACAGGTAGGAGGGGTCCAGATAGGCCCGCCACAGGCCGCTACCCGTAATCCTTGAAGAAACCACCACCGGTATGAAGAGAAGGAAAAGCCAGAAGATAGCGGAAAATACAGATGTCACCGCCCGCTCGCCCTTTGTCCCCTCAAGGGAAAGGAACAGGAAGAGTCCGAAGGTCATCATGGCCAGGAAGATTTTCCCGTAAAAAACGATGCCGAAGATTTCCATCAGGAAAAAGGACGCCGTAAAGGGATCCAGCCGCATGCCGCCGGCATAATAGAGCCCCAGAAAGGAAATCATAACAGTGCCGGGGATAAGGCCGCTGAGAAAAGCACAGCCAAGCCACTCTGCAGCCAATGCATTTTTATCCTTCAGCCGGCCGTAGAGAATGGCCAGCATCCGGTCCAGGAAGAAGGCAAGGAGCACAAAAACAGAAAGAGCCAGGAACGCCGCCAGGCCCGCCGGAGCAGGAGAAGATTTCCACATCCTGTCTATGGAAGGAAGGTAGTTCCAGAACACCACCATTTCCACAACCACAAAGGAAAGCCACAGCGGTACATGAACCGCCGCCCTCACGGCTCCCAGCTCACTTCCCCAGCCCTTCCTCTGCACCAGATAGAAAATGAGGGGCACAAAGAGCCCTGCCGCCCAGTAAGCAATGATGCCGGCAGACAGGGACAAGGCGGTGTGCACCACAAAGCCCCCCAACCCCCAGGGAATGGTGAGCGCCAGCATCCAGAGCAGTTGTTTTATACAATCTTTATTCTTTAACATGGTATCACCTCAATGAGTATATTTTACCACACTTGTATATAGGGACAGGTTCAAAGCTGCAAAGGCCGCGGCTTCGCCGCAGGTTGCGTAGAAGGGCTGTATTTGCTTCGCTCAAGGGGCGTGGTGAAGGGTTCAGAAGGTTCAGAGGGTTGTGGTATCGCCTGGCGGCGATGAATAGAAAATCAGCGTTACGGGATTATTTTTTGTGACGCCATTGCTGCATGGCTTAGTACTATAGCCCCCTTCCTCAGGAAAGGAGGCAGCACCGCAGGCGCCAGGGATAGGGGCCTCATTTTTCCAATGGGCCATCGTTTCCCTAAAAAAGCCGCCCGTTTTTCGGGCGGCTTTTCTTATTTTTTCTTTCCTTTTTTATCTGTTTTATCCTTCTTCCGCTTCTGGCGCATGTTCTTTCCCTTATGTCCCAGGGCCTTATGTTCCTTTTTCTTGGTGGGCTTGTACATGCCGGGGGTGACTACTTTCTTCTTTGGCTTTCCCTGGCGGACGCGGCGCACATTGCCCTTCTCATCGTAGCGGGTAATGGTTTCAGAAATGGATTTCTCCAGTTTCCTAAGGAGGCTGCCGTCTTCCGGTGTGGCGTAGGTAATGGCGATCCCCTTTGTGCCGGCCCTTCCGGTGCGGCCAATGCGGTGCACGTAGTATTCCAGATTTCTTGGAATGTCATAGTTGAATACGTGGGTAATGCCTTCCACATCCAGCCCCCGGGCTGCAATGTCGGAGGCCACGAGAACCTGGATTCTGGCTTTTTCAAACTCCCGGATTACCTGGTTCCGCTGGCCCTGGCTCATGTCTCCGTGGATTTCATCCACCACGAAATCCGTTTCTTCCTGCAGCTTTCCTGCAATTTCATGGGCCTCTTCCCTGGTATTGCAGAAAACAACGGCCATGTAGGGATTCATTTCGGTGAGCTGCTTCACCAGTAGTTTGAATTTCCTTGGTTTTGTCGTTTCATACACCCGCTGCTCCACAGTGGAGGCCGCTGCCTTTTCGGAAACATCGATGACAGCGGGATGGCTCATGTATTTACGGGCAAGCCGTACCGCTTCCTCCGGCATGGTGGCGGAGAAAAGGAGAAGCTGTCTCTTCTTTGGCGTTTCGTCCACCAGGGCTTCTATGTCTTCCCTGAAGCCATTGGCCAGCATCTGGTCCGCTTCGTCCAGGATGACGGTCCTCACCTGGGACAGGTCAAGGCTCTTTCTCCGGATATGGTCCAGAAGTCGGCCGGGGGTGCCGATAATAACCTGGGGATCCCTTTTCAGCTTCTGCAGCTGGTTTTCAATGGTTCTGCCGCCGATGATGTCGACTCCGTCGATTCCAAGTTTCAAAGCAAAGGGGCGGAATACGTCAAAGACCTGCTTGGAAAGTTCCCTGGTAGGAGTCATGATGAGGACCTGGGTGGCGCCTCTATCCCTGTCTACTCTCTGAATAACGGGGAGCAGGTAGGCCAGGGTCTTGCCGGTCCCTGTCTGGGCCCTTCCGATGAGGTCTTTTCCCTTGAAAATCGACGGAATGGATGCCTGCTGGATGGGGGTGGGCATTTTGATGCCCTGTAATTTCAAAAGGGCCGTCAAATCTTCTCCTACCCCGAGTGCTGCAAATGCGTTCATATATCCTCCTGTTACTGCAATGCGTATAAATTTCTTTTATTATACCATATAGGACCTTTTATGTCTGAAACCGCAGTCATTCCTCTTCCTTCACAGGTGGAAGAGTAAAGGACACCACCACCCCCAGGAGACCGGCGGCCCATAGAATCTGAAGCGCCGCCTGCAGTCCCCACATATCTGCCGCCCATCCCACCATCGGTGCAAAGATGCCGCCAAGGGTAGTAGAAAGGCCCAGGGTTACGCCGGAAGCGAATCCTGCATTCCTGCCAAGATATGTCTGTCCCAGGATGACGATGGGGCTGTAGGGCATGAATACGGAAAGGGCAGCCGGAATGAGGAGCAGGGAGGCCAGTACCAGACTCCCCGTATGGGTGAGCAGGAAATAGGCAGGCACCATGCAGAGAAAGGCGGTGCGGATAATTTTCAGAAAACCGATTTTGTCGGCCAGCACACCGCCCAGATAGGTAAAGCAGGCTCCCAGACCGAAGAGGATGGAAAGGGCGGTGGTTCCCTCCCCTTCCGTGGCTCCCAATACATGAATCCAGAGAAGAGGGATAAAAGTATTACTCAGGGTAAATCCAAGAGAACGGGCCAGTATGAGTACAGACAATTTTCCGAAGGAAACCCAGTCGTTCCTCTTTTTCCTTTCCCCATGGATGAGTGCTTCCTTCTTTTCTTCCAACGACGAAGTGCGAAGCGCCGAAGGCAGGCGCAGATAAATAGAAAAGGCCAGAATCGCATTCAACACGCCGAAAATCAGAAGAGCATGAATGCCCAGCCGGTAAGCGCAGAGGCCTGCCAGAAGTGGGCCTATGGCAAATCCCGCATTACCTCCTACGGAAAAAATCCCCATGGCCCGGCCCTTCCGGTTTCCGGAAATCCGATTCACCATGAGCGCCGCTTCGGGATGGAAGAGGGCGCTGCCAACACCGCAGCAGAGAGCTGCTGTGAAAAGGGCAGCGTAGCTTCCGGTAAAACCTACAGAGGAAATGGCACCGCCACAGATGAGGCAGCCCATGGGTACAAACCAGGGCTTGGAAATCTTGTCGGAATAATAGCCTAAGAGAGGCTGCATGACGGAAGCGATGAGCACATTGGCAAAAACAAGCATACCTGCTTCCTGGTAGGAGAGGCCGTAATGGGCAATGAAATAGGGAAGAAGCGCCGGTATAGCCCCCTGGGACCAGTCCGTGGCCAGGTGTCCCAGCGCAAAGAAATAGACCGATGGATTCATAGAAACCCTCCTTTTCCCCTTATTGTATAATAGACTAGGGAAAAAGAAAATCCTAGTTTCTCTTGACTTCCTCATCAGCACAAAAAAACTTCCAAGCAATAAGCTTGAAAGTTAATTTTGAGTGGTGCGGTCGGAGAGATTTGAACTCTCACGGATTACTCCACTACCGCCTGAAGATAGCGCGTCTGCCAGTTCCGCCACGACCGCATATGAAATTAAACAACAAGTAATTAGGAAATTGTGGTGCGGCTGGTGAGACTTGAACTCACACGATCGAAAGATCACTACCCCCTCAAAGTAGCGCGTCTGCCATTCCGCCACAGCCGCATATATGGTGCCTCAGAACGGAATCGAACCGTTGACACAAGGATTTTCAGTCCTTTGCTCTACCAACTGAGCTACCGAGGCAAAATTGTGGCGACCCGGATCAGATTTGAACTGACGATCTCCGCCGTGACAGGGCGGCATGTTAGACCACTACACCACCGGGCCGCACGTAAGTTACTTAATTAGTATACCCACCATCCCCTCTTTTGTCAAGGGAATGGATAGGTTTGTCATTTATAGGTAAAAACGGGAGAAAAAGAGAGAGAATCATAGCATACAGGCCGATTCTCCCAAAAACTTACAATAGAAAATTTTCACTTTCTCACTATTTTATGAAAAACTGGGGACATTAATAAATAATCCATGGTGTTCTTTCAAAAATTAGATGGAAATGATCCGGTCTTTACCTTTTCCCCCTTGGGAACCACAAAGAAATCCTGGTCAAAATTTCCTTTGGCAATCTTTTTCAAAATACCATAACCGCCATGAATGAAATGGAGCTTTGCTTTAAGCAGGTCCACCATGGGTTCAATATAGGTCTTCACCGGCTCCGTATCGTAGCAGCCGGTATCGATAATGTAAAAATCGTGAATCGGCGCATAGAGCTTTTTCAGATACTCATGGGCCTCCTCTTTTCCCATCTTCTTCTCCAGCTTTGCCATGTCGATGGACGATTCCTGCATAAACTGCATCCAGCTTTCCGTGAGGAAAACGCCATGCATGTCCCGTTTCAAGGTGGAAAGGCTGTCTCCTGAAAGAAGGATGTCGATGCAGTCCCTGGTTTTCGGGTATACCAGCGGCGCCGACGATGCGGTGATGCCTATGTTGCCTCCGCCGCAGCCCGTGGTGCACACCACGATTTGGGAAACATTGTAAAAATGATCGATTTTATCCTGCACATAATGATGAAGCACCTTGGGATCCCGATGAAGGCCGGGGGGCATGAAATATACTACACTTTCCGATTGAGCCTCTTTCATAGCCTCTTTCAGTTCTCCCGAGAGTGTCGGGCATACAAGAATTACAGTCTGATTTCCCATTTCTATCACCTCAGCATATAAATAACAGCTGCCCACATAAGAATCGTGGCAGCTGCGCCTGAAAATACAATCATGGCCCGTCCATTTCCACTGCGGCCCGGGCCTGGCACCCTTTTGCCAAAGCGGGACTTGGCACCGTCCAGAAAGAGAAGAATGGCGAAAGCCGCCGTCTGTGCATAGAGAGAAAAGGAAAGAACCTGATCCGAACTATCAGAAACAGTCACCAAAATGCAGGGAACCAGTATCACCGCCATGCAAAGAAGCTGCAGTCCTTTATACCAAAAAGGATATGTACGCTCCGGTGCTTTCTTTTTTACTGCCATCCAGCTCCACAGGGTCAAAAGGAGACCCAGGGCCAGAAAGATAAAATTGAATTCATCCATAAAAATCGCCCGTTCCGATACAGTTTTCAGAAAAGGAATCAAAGCAGAATTTCCTGTCATTATTGTGGCATAGGTAAAAGAATTTGTAAATGACAATTTCTCAAAATTGTTTAAAATCCAGTGCTATGAAAATCCGCTGTAAAAAAAGAGGAGAAATGTCTTCTTTAAGGAAGCGCTGATTAAATCGTTATCGGATTTCATTCTTGTATTTTTATTCAATGCAAGGAATCAGTCGACGCG
>NZ_UPZP01000109.1 GCF_900538805.1 uncultured Dialister sp. | reverse complement strand
CTATTCGCGTCGACTGATTCCTTGCATTGAATAAAAATACAAGAATGAAATCCGATAACGATTTAATCAGCGCTTCCATAAAAAAGACACAATATTCTTATTTCAAAAGAATATCATGTGTCTTTTGGAAAGTAAAAGGAAGAAAAGTCTTTCATTCAGCACTTTTTTTCATGGAAGAAAGAAATCAAACGCTGAAGGGCCGGCGAACCATGGGAAGGTCTGTACACCAGGCAGGTCCATTCTTCAAAGGTGGGAGGAAGGGGAAACAGGTAAAGACCGTTTCCGATGCTGCCGGGGGTGTAGGGAAGGATGGAGAAACCATGGCCCAGGGACAGGCGGAGAAGCTGTTCCGTAAAGGTGGGGACGGTCTCGCTCATTCCAAAGGAAACGTGGTACACCGTCTGAAATTTCCTTCGGCACGAATCCACATAGGATGGATTGTCCGCCTTCGTGAGGAAAGGAAGGGCAGAAAGGATGTGGGGGATGTCCTTCAGGGATTGGGCATGGGCCTCTGAACAAACAAGGCACTGGGGGACAGGCATGAGGGGGATGGTGGCAAAACGCTTTGGAAAGATAATGGCATCCGGAGCGATGATGCCATCCAGGGTTCCCGCCTCCAGCCCATTTTCCAGCTCCGGCACCGGCGCCAGGTGGCAGGACAGGCTGATTTCCGGAAAGGCTTTCTGGAAGGCAGGAAGGAAATCGAGTCCCTTGAACTCCTGTGACGCCAGTCCCAAATGGCAGAAGGCCTTCTGCGGCGCAAGGGAAGAAAGGAGGGCGCGGTACTTTCGGTCTATTTCCTTCATGCCCTCATAGAACCGCTTTCCTTCCTCCGTGAGTGTCAGTCCGCTCTTGGAACGGAGAAACAGGGTACATCCCGTTTCCTCCTCCAGCTGGGCAATGTACTTGCTCATGGTGGTCTGTGCAATATGGCAGTGCTCTGCGGCCCTGGTAAAACTATCCGACTCCGCCGCCGCAAAGAAATAGTAAAGCTTGTTGATATCCATAGGGCCCTCCCGGTGTAACGTTCCTATGTATTATATCATGGCGGAGAGAAATGCACGTAACGCTGGCTCCTTCAGAAAGGAACCGGGAGAAAGGGCTGAGAAACTAGTGGACTAGTGTGCTAGTGAGCTAGTAAGCTGCCTGGGTCACTGCCAGCTCCTTTTGTCCTGTGTCATACACCACTGGAGATATAAAGGCGAAGCCCGTAACGTCCCTTGCCTCCCCCTGCCTCAGGGGAAGGTGGCGAGCGGAGCGAGCCGGAAGGGGTCAGCTGCTTCTGGCAGGCCCTTCCCGCCCACCGGGATTCTTTAGTGAACTAGTGAGCTGGTGAACTAGTGGACTAGTGGACTAGTAAGTGTCACTATCTACATGTACCAGGATTCTTCGCCCGAGGTCAGAATGACAGCGTTCGGTGGGAAGGAAATCCCGTAACGCTGACTTCATACTTCATCGCCCGCAGGGCGATACCACCACCCTTTGAACCCGCCCGCTGTAAGCGGGCAGAACCCTCTGAACCCTTTGAACCCGGGCCGCAAAGCGGCCCCCTGGGCGCCACCACAACCCTCGCAGCCGCAGGCTGCGTCAAACCTGAGAACCCTCCGGCCCGACGGGCCGGTCAATCTTAAGAACCTTCCCATACGAACCTTTCCTTCCCCGTCTACCTTTACCTGCCGTTCTGTGATACAATAAATCAGTTATGACTGTTTCATTTTGTAAAAGATTTATCTTATTTATAAAAGGTGTAAAATCCATGAATCATAAAAAGAACGGTTCCGAAAGGGAGACGCGGAAGACGAAAGAACATATGAAGAAAGATTATCGGGAGAGCCATATTTCTTCTCCTCTCAAGAAGGAAAGTCCCGGACACTGGAAGCGGTGGTGGGCCATTGCCACGTTGGTGCCCTTCTGCCTTGCCTTTTTCCTGTCCTGGTATTTTGGAGCGCCCGGCGGCTACGAGCCCTTTTCCCAGGTGAAGGTATTCCTCCTTTTCCTGCAGGTCGGTTTTGTGACGGCCTATTTCATCCGTCATCATCTGAAAAAAGCGGCTGTCCATCTTTGGATAACCATTGCCTTTCTCTGGCTTTTGTCCCTTATCGTGCCTTATCTGGCGTCGGAGACAGAGGTGCTTCTGGACATGTCCGATGTGTCCGGCGAACTTTCCACGCCGCTCTATCTCTTCGTGTCCTGTCTGTCGGCGGCCTGGATTCTTCCGGGAAAGGCGCGGATGATTGCCCGCATTGCCTGCGTGGTGCTGATTATCCTCTATATTCTGGTGCAGTTTACCTACATTGGCTATTATTTTATTACCCATTCCCTGATTTCTATTAATATGCTCCTGGCCCTGGCCCAGACGAATCTGGCGGAGACCAAAGAATATATCGAAGTGAATATTCCCTATGCGGAAATCGCGGCCGGTGTGGCGGCTCTTCTCATCCTGGGATGGCTCATTTTCAAGGCAAGCCGGTTCAGTTTCAACCGTGAACAGGTGTCAAGGAAGACCTGGTTTGGCATGCTCCTCCTTTTCTTTGTGAATGTGGGACTCTGTGCCCTTTCCATCGGCGGCACCCGGCTGGCCCATGTGTATTATGAAACCTATGAGACCCTGCATAGTTTTTCTGATTTCCAGAAGATGGTGGATGCAAGGCGTCATATGCATATTGCGGACAAGAATATCGTGCGCCGGCTGAAGGCGGCGCCGGACGGGGTGTATGTACTTGTCATCGGTGAATCCCTCACTCGGGACCACATGAATGTGTACGGCTATTCGAGGGCCACCACCCCCTTCCAGTCCATGGCGGCGGCGGACCCGCACTATGTGTTCTTCAACCACGGCTATTCCTGCTACACCCAGACGGTGCAGGTGCTGACGGAGGCGCTGACGGAAAAGAATCAGTATAATGACATGAACCTGGCAGAGGCTTACTCCATCATCGACCTGGCAAGGGAAGCAGGTTTCCGGACCACCTGGATTTCCAACCAGTCCCGCTTCGGCGTGTGGGATACGCCTATCGGTGCCATCGGTTCCGCCTGCGATGACCAGTATTGGATCAATTCCTACGTCGGCACCGACGTGGTGACCAAGGATTACGATACCGCCCTCATTCCCTACCTTCGCAAGGTGGACCCCAATAACCGCCGCCAGCTGGTGGTGGTGCATCTCATGGGCAGCCACGTAAGCTACTGGGACCGGTATCCGTCGGAATTCTACCACTGGCCTGAAAATCCGGGGAAAACAAGGAGCACCGCGGAAATCATGAATGATGAGTACGATAATTCCGTTCTCTTCAATGACTACGTCATGGAAAATATTATGAACGAAGCCACCAACTGGCTCCACGCGGACAGTGTGCTCTATTTCTCCGATCACGGGGAACAGGTGACGGAAAGACCGGGACACAATGCGGACCAGTTCGATTACACCATGGTCCACATTCCCTTCTGGATTTATACATCCGATGCTTACAGGGCTTCCCATCCTCTGGAAGTGAGAACCATGATGGAAAGAAGAAATATGCCCTTCTCCAATGATATGCTCTATGATACCTTCATGGGCATGATGGGCCTCACCGCCGCCCACTACGATCCCACCGCCGATATTTTCTCTTCCCGCTTCGACAAGGACGTCACCACCCTGATGACCATGTACGGCAATGTGATGATTAGAAATGACGTGGAACAGCTGGGAAGTGACCAGGCCTACATGGACGACCTGTGGAATCAGCAGATCGCAGACCGGGCCCGGGCAAAAGGAAATAGAAACTTCGACTGGAGCACCTTCAAAAAGGTGGACATCTCCGCCCAGCCCATGCCGGAAGTGGAAAACTCCGGCACCAGCCAGGGGGAATAAAGGGTTGACACGCCCTGCAGGCGTGAGGGTTGATGGGCCCGTCGGGCCCAAGGTGGCGTAAGTTTGACAGCCGCCTTTGGCGGCTGAGGGTTTTGGTGGCTGCTCTTTTGGACACGCCCTGTGGGTGTGAGGGTTCTAAAGATTGACGGGGCCCCTGCCCCCAGGGTTCTAAGGTTTGACACGGCCTTCGGCCGCGAGGGTTTTGGTGGCCGCTTCGCGGCAGTATATAGCCCCTTCCTTGGAAGGGGAGCTCTGGCTCTTTGCCCTGCGACGTTGGTGACACAAATACCAGTCCCGTAACGCTGACTTTATAAGCATCGCCGCCAAAGGCGGCGATACCACAACCCTCGGGCCAAAGGCCCGTCAAACCTAAGAACCCTCCGGCCAGCGGGCCGGTCAATCTTAAGAACCTTTTTTCACAACCCTTCTACACAACCTGCGGCGACAGCCGCACCCCTTGCGCCCAAAGGGCGCAACTCCCCTCTGTGACAAACGGAGAATGCTGTGATACTATATATAAAACCATGATATATTTCCCAAGGAGGATTTGGCATCTATGAGGCTTCGCAGGAAACCGTGGATTGATGACGCAATCAAAGAATATACAGACATTTTGTACCTGGAGGAACCGACCGACCGGAAGGGGGAGTGGCGGAACGTATTTCCCCATCCGGAAAATGAGCTCCATGTGGAGTTCGGCACCGGAAAGGGGCAGTTTATTTCCGGCATGGCCGCCCTCCATCCCGATGTGAATTATATCGGCATGGAGGTGCAGGAAGGGGTCATTTACTACGCTGCGAAAAAGACGGCGGAGAAGGACCCGCCCCTCACCAATGTACGCCTTATCCTGGGAGATGTCAGTGAAATCCTGAATATCTTCGGCGAAGGGGAAGTGGATGTGATTTATCTTAATTTCAGTGATCCCTGGCCGAAGAAGCGCCACGCCAAGCGGCGCCTCACCTACAGGGATTTCCTGAAACGGTATGCCCTTATCCTGAAGGAGGGCGGAGAAATCCGCTTCAAAACCGACAATAAGGACCTTTTTGACTTTTCCATTGAAGAATTTAAAGCGATGGGCTGGGAACTTTCCCATGTGACCTATGACCTTCACACCGCTCCGGTGGAAGGGGATGTGGAAACGGAGTATGAGGAAAAGTTCTCCAGAAAGGGGAATCCGGTATGTCGTCTCGTAGCGAGACGTCCCTGATTGATATGAAGTATGCGCCCCGGGCATTGCAGAAAATGTTCATCGTGGCAGGCATACTGATTATCCTGGGGGCTTTCAATGTATACAGCTCCACCTATTATATGAATATGGAGTCCGGCGCCAATCCCTACAGCCATATTCTGAGGCATCTGGTCTTCCTGGCGGTGAGCGTCTTCTTTGCATTCATCCTGTCCCGGGTGAATTACCATATCATCAAGAAAGGGGCTTTCCTGTGGTGCCTTGTCACCATCGGTCTGCTCCTTCTTGTCATGGTGGCAGGCCGCACGGTAAACGGCGCCACCCGCTGGATTTCCCTTGGACCCTTCTCCCTGCAGCCTTCGGAAATCGCTAAAGTCACCGGCCTTATCTGGGCGGCCTCCCATCTGGCCAGAAAGGTGGATGACCACATGGGCATGTCCATCTTCGGCCATCTCCTCATGCCGCTGGCAGGGCTTTTCATCCCGTCTCTTCGAAAGAAAAAAAGCGCCACCTTCTCCGGCCTCCTTCACTATTTCACGCCTTTCTACATGCCCCTCATCATGGCTGTGCTGGTGCTGAAGCAGCCGGATATGGGTACCGCCGGCATGATTCTTATTTTCCCGGGACTTCTCTATATCATAGCCGGTATACCCCTTCTGGAAATCCTGCTGTCTTTGGGGATTTCCTTTATCCTCTTCATCGGCCTTGCTATTGTGGCGCCCTACCGCATGGCCCGTCTGGTGGTGCTTCTTCATCCGGAAGACTATGCCCAGGGCATGGGCTACCAGACCATGCAGAGCCTCATTGCCGTAGGCTCCGGCGGTGTTCTGGGACAGGGCATGGGGGAAGGGTTCTCCAAATTCCTCTACCTGCCGGAACAGTACACCGACTTTGCCTACGCCGTGTTCAGCCAGGAATATGGTTTTGTAGGCTCGGCGGCTCTCCTCTGCCTTTACCTGGCCTTCATGCTTTACGGACTGTCGGTGGGAAGGAAACTGAAGGAGACCTATCCCGCCCTTCTGGTGTACGGACTTACCCTCCTTATTTCGGTGCAGGGGCTGGTGAATATGGCCATGGTTATCGGCTGGTTCCCGGTCACCGGCATACCGCTGCCCTTCATCTCCTTCGGCGGCACCTCCCTCCTCATGAACATGGCTGCCCTGGGCCTTATCTGGGGCACCGCCACCCAGAGCCTCCGTGAATACGATGAACAGGAACGGAGGAAACGGATTGCCGCCATGGAAGGCCGCCCTCTTTCCTTCGGAGAACTGTCTGGCTCCGTTTACGGTTCCCGGTCTTAACGAAAAAAAGAGACATCTTTCGGGATGTCTCTTTTTGTAAGGAATGATAAGAATGAAAAGAAATATGTCACTGAAGGTCTGCGCCTTCTTCAAGGAAGAATCGGCTCCCTTCGTCCTGCTGCGGAAAGCGGCCCAAGTGCTTTCCAAAGATGGGGTGGATGTATCCTTCTCCCTGGCAGAGGAAATCAATGAAATGGAAATCCAAAGGATGAAAGAACCGGCCATTCTTGCTTTTTGGGATACTCCGGAAAAAGCAGGCCGCTTCGCCTTTTCCGCAGGGAGGGCTGGGAAAAAAGGTCTTTCCCTCTATGGCGGCACCCCCTATGGCATAAGCCTTGCGGAAGGAAATGTATTCTCCTTCTTCCAAAAAGAAGAATTCCACTCCGCCTTCCTCCATACCATGGGCTGGGCCTTTCCGCCCATTTCGGACGACGCCCTTCCCAAAGAAGGGGCCCCCTTCCTTCTATCCATTTACAAAGGCCTCATGCTGTATGCAGCAGGAAAGGAAGATACCCTCCTTGGTGCCATGGACAGGGGGAGAAGGCTGCGGGTTCAAAAAGATTCAGCCCGCTGAAAACGGGTCGGTTCAAAGGGCTCAAAGGGCGGGGCGCCTTTACCGCCAGTTTGGATCAAACCGTTTGTATTAAGCTGGGGAAGCACTGATTAAATCATAGAGTTTGCTTTTATAAGAATTTTTATGCACTGCTTCGTCATGAGGCTCCTTAAATAGCTCGCTATTCGCGTC
>NZ_UPZP01000108.1 GCF_900538805.1 uncultured Dialister sp. | reverse complement strand
AAGCGGAGTCGAGAAATCTCCTGTCGAGAAGTTTCCTGTCGGTAAGAAACACCACAGTGCCAAGTCGAGTAGGAAACCCTTCGCAAACAGTTTCCTGTCGATAAGAAACACAATGGAGCCACGCCGGATAGGAAACCCTTCGCAAACAGTTTCCTGTCGGCAAGAAACACAGTGGAGCCACGCCGGGCAGGAACCCCTTCGCAAACAGTTTCCTGTCGGTAAGAAACACCACAGTGCCAAGTCGAGTAGGAAACTATACGCGAAAAGTTTCCTGCCGGTAAGAAACGCCACAGTGTCACGCCGAGTAGGAAACCCTTCGCAAACAGTTTCCTGTCGGCAAGAAACACAGTGGAGCCACGTCGAGCAGGAAACCCTTCGCAAACAGTTTCCTGTCGGCAAGAAACACAGTGGAGCCACGTCGAGTAGGAAACCCTTCGCAAACAGTTTCCTGCCGGCAAGAAACACAGTGGAGCCGCGTCGAGCAGGAAACCCTTCGCAAACAGTTTCCTGCCGGTAAGAAACACCATGCCGCCACGCCCCTCTGTCATTTCGAGCGTAGCGAAGCGGAGTCGAGAAATCTCCTGTCGAGAAGTTTCCTGTCGGTAAGAAACACCACAGTGCCAAGTCGAGTAGGAAACTATACGCGAAAAGTTTCCTGTCGGTAAGAAACACCACAGTGTCACGCCGAGCAGGAAACTATACGCGAAAAGTTTCCTGCCGGTAAGAAACGCCACAGTGTCACGCCGAGTAGGAAACTATACGCAAACAGTTTCCTGTCGGTAAGAAACACCATGCCGCCACGTCGGACAGGAAACTCCCCGTCCCCTCTTGTGCCGTCCTTTCTCCAATGGTATGATACAGAGAGAAATTTCATATTGTCTGCATGGCGCGGGCCTTCATGGCCGGCGTCTTTTATTTTCTGCGGGAGGGTACCATGAAATACATCGATTTCCACTGTGACACCATTACCGAACTCCATGACCATGGGGAGAAGGGGACCCTCATGGAGAATTCTCTCTACATCGACCTGAAAAAGCTGAAAAAAGGGGGCTGCTTCATCCAGGATTTTGCCCTCTGGGTGGACCGGAAGGAGACGCCGGATGTGTGGAGGCGGTATGAGGACCTCCTTTCCACCTTCCGAAGGGAACTGGAAACATGGCACCATTTCCTCTGCCCCATCCGCTGCCGGGAGGACCTGCGGGAAGCGGAGGAAGAGGGGAAAATCGGCGCCCTCCTTTCCGTGGAAGGCGGTGAAGCGGCAGGCGGCAGCGTGGAGAAGCTGGAGCGCATGTACAAAGACGGCGTCCGCCTCATGACGCTCACCTGGAACTATCCCAATGAAATCGGATTTCCCAACGGCATGGAAGGAAAAGACAGGGGCATTACGAAAAGGGGCTGGGAAATCATTAAAGCCATGGAAGTCATGCACATGATCGTGGACACCAGCCATCTCAACGACGAGGGCACCAGGGAAATCCTCATGACCTGCAAAGTGCCGCCCATGGCCTCCCACTCCGACGCCCGGGCGGTGACGGCGCACCGGCGGAACCTGCCGGATGACCTCATCCGCCTCTTCGGTGACAAAGGCGGCCTCATCGGGCTCAACTTCGCCAACCACTTCACCGGCACCGAAGAAGTGACCACCCTGGCAAACATCGTCCGCCACGCCCGCCATATCCGCGACATAGGCGGCATCGACGTGCTGGCTCTGGGCAGCGACTTCGACGGCATCGAACCGAAACTGGAACTGAAAGACGCCTCCGAAATGGGCCGCCTGGCAGAGGCTCTCCAGAAAGGCGGATTCAAGGAAGAAGAAATCGAAAAAATCTTCTGGTGGAACGGAGAAAGGTATCTGGAAGATGTGCTGAGATGAGAGAAGATAGAAATTAGACGATAGAAGATAGATGTCAGACGGGCGGTATTCCCGGAGGCAAGAGGGTTCAGGCGCCTTCGGCGCCCGGGTTCAAGCCGTCATTGGGCTGACGCCCTTGACGGCTCAGGTTCTGCCCGGGAATGGCTCCGCCTTCCGGGCTGGTTCAGAGGGGAGTATATATGCCGCCTTCGGCAGAGGCTGTGCATTTCCATCGCGCCGCAGGCGCGGTTGTAAAGGTTCCATTCCGCGAAGCGGAATTATAAAATTTATCGCCCAAAGGGCGATACCTTCCCCTCTGAACCCTTTGAACCTTCTGAACCCTCTGAACCCTCACGCCGGAGGTGTGTCCAATGGCGATACCACCACCCTCAGCCGCCGAAGGCGGCTGTCGCCCCCTGAGCGAAGCGAATACAACCCTTTTACACAACCCGCGGCGCAGCCGCGCCCCTTCCCCCTCTGAACCCCGGGCCGCAGCGGCCCTTGCATTTCCATTTCAAAAAGAATAAAATGGTAGGGATGAAAATTTTACAGTGATTCAGGAAGGAGGGTCTTTTGCAATTTCAGAAGCCTTCCTTTTTTCTGAGTCTTTTTTCCCGGGAGGAAAGTGAAAATGAGTAAACGCATTATTGAGGTGGAGGAACGGCTTCCGATTCTGCCCACCATTCCCCTGAGCCTGCAGCATTTGTTTGCCATGTTCGGCTCCACGGTGCTGGTTCCTTTTCTGCTGAATGTGGACCCTGCCACCTGTCTTTTTATGAATGGTATCGGCACGCTGCTGTACCTGGCCATCTGCAAATGGAAGCTGCCGGCTTATCTGGGATCTTCTTTTGCCTTTATTTCGCCGGTGCTGGCGGTGACGTCCACGGCGGGCATGTCCTATGCCGATGCCCAGGGGGGATTCATTGCCTTCGGGCTCTGCTTCATTTTCCTGGCCTTTCTGGTGAAGAAGGCGGGGGTGCACTGGATTGATGTGCTGTTCCCGCCGGCAGCCATGGGTGCCATTGTGGCCATCATCGGGCTGGAGCTGGCGCCGCTGGCCATGACCATGTCGGGATTTATCGGTGAGCCCCAGGGCATGTCTTCTGCTACGGCCATCACCATTTCCATGTTTACCCTCGTTGTGACTATTCTGGCTACGGTGCTGGGACGGGGTTTCATTTCCATCATCCCCATCCTCATCGGCGTCATTGCGGGCTACATCCTTTCCGTGTTCATGGGGGTGGTGGATTTCCACCATGTGGAGGAAATGCCCTGGGTGGCATTCCCCACTTTCTATTCGCCCCATTTCAATCTGTCCGCCATTATGATGATTCTGCCGGCGGTGTTCGTGGTTTTCGCGGAACACCTGGGCCATCTCTTTGTGACCAGTGATATTGTAGGAAGAAATCTGATTAAGGATCCCGGCCTCCATCGGTCCCTTTTTGCGGACGGCCTGTCCAATATCATTTCCGGCTTCGTCGGTTCCACGCCGAATACCACCTACGGTGAAAACATGGGCGTCATGGCCATGACCGGCGTATACAGCACCTGGGTCATTGCAGGGGCAGCCATTTTCGCCATTATCTTCTCCTTCATCGGAAAAATCGCCGCTCTCATCCATGCCATCCCCACTCCCGTCATGGGCGGCGTATGCATCCTCCTCTTCGGCTTCATCGCCGCTTCCGGTATCCGTATGCTCATCGAAAAGAAAGTGGATTACACGAAATCCAGAAATCTGATCCTCACCGCAGTGACCATGATTTCCGGCCTCTCCGGCGCCACCATCGTGGTGGGTCCGGTGCAGCTCAAAGGTATGGGCCTGGCCACCGTGGTAGCCATGATTATCTCCATCTGCTTCCTGATTTTCGATAAAACCCATATGTCGAATAATGAGTGATGATAGTGGGCTGGTGGGCTAGTGTGTTAGTGAGCTAGTGGGCTGGTGTGCCAGCCAGAGTCAATGTCGCCGCGTACCGAGATTCTTCGCTGGCGCTCAGAATGACGATGGGGGCGGGAAGGTTATCCCGTAACGCTGACTATAAATTGCGGCGCCAGCCGCCACCACCACCCTCAGCCCCGTAGGGGCCGGTCAATCTTAAGAACCTTCCCCACTGTCCCACCAATCCCCAGCCCACTAAAAAACATCCCGCCGGAGGCGGGATGTGGTATGTGGTATAATGCCATTAGACATCGTGATTGACCGGAAAGGGCCGCCTTCGGGCGGCTTTTTTCGTGTCTTTTTTATTTATAGGTATCCGTAGATGGCGGGGCGGGATAGAGCTGCATGGCTTCTTTGATGCACTCCAGCAGGATTTCCTTGTTTTTTCTCTTCACCATGCCGGACAGGCGGAAGAGGTCCACAATCCACCAGATTTCGCCGATGACGCAGAAGCAGAGGAGCCAGAGGAGGATGTTTTTGAAGGGGCGGCCCAGGTAGAAGTAGTACACCCCGAAGAGAATCCACAGGATGTAGGCGGTGGATTTCTTTTTCTCCCTGGCGGTGTAGAGGGTGAGGGCCTGGTCTTTCTGCTTGTCGGAAAGCTGGTTCAGCAGGGAAATGTCTTCGCTGTCAAGTGTGGCATCCATAGGTTTCCTCCTATCAGAACAAACGCTGCTTTAATTTCATGGCTTTCCATCTGGAAAGGGCCTGGCGGGCGTCGTCCGGGGCGTTTTCGGTGAGGCGGATGTTTCCCGCCATCCTTTCCTTCATGGTCACCGACGGGGCGATGTAGGGTTCGAAGGTTTTGTACAGGTTCATTTTGGTGATTTCTTCTGAAATGTCCATGGCTGCCTCCTTTGGGAATGATGTCCTTTTCTTTATTGTATCACAGGAAGGGGCGGGACTGTTTACAGGGGGAGGAAATTTTAGTATAATAAAAATACAATATCGAAATTATTCGTTTAAACAGAAAGGACGCTCTATGAACTACAGAACCGGAAAGATTCTGCTTATCACATCCCTCCTGCTTCTGCCGGCTGCATTTTCTCCTGCCCGGGGAGAGGAACCGGCTTTTTCTTATACCCATATCCATCGGGAGGGCTCTGTTTCCACCGCCGAGACAGGCAGGGTGGAGACGAGGGAGAAATCATCAAAAAAGACCACCCATTCCGATATATCGGTGAACCTGCCTTCTTCGCCGGCGGCGGGAGGCCTGCTGTATCCCTACCTAGCAAAGAACGGCCTTCCCGGTGATGTTCACCGGCGCAGGGGGGGAAGTGATGTTTATGACTACGGTGTCACCGCTGCGTTTCGGGATAAAAAGGGCTGGGGGCTCCTGGATCGGGAGGGACATGAAATCGTTCCTGCTTTCTGGGATTCCATTTCCTATGAAGGAAATGGGCTGTTTCAGGTGAAGAAGGGAAAGAAGATTTCCTATATCACCGCAGACGGCCGCGTGGCGTCTCCGGATAGAGAAGAGGGCCCTTCTTTTTACAGGGAAAAGGGGAAATACGGTATTCTTGATGACCGCGGAAATCGGGTGACGGCGCCGCTGTATAGGGAGGTGCTGGCGCCTTTCAGCGAGGGCATTGCTTTTGTGCAGCTTTCCGACGGACGGAAGGGCGGCATCGACGGGTCGGGAAAACTTCTTTTTACCGCGGAATTTGACAGCGTGGGACCCTATGAGGATGGTCTGGCGGAGTACCGGCGGAAGGTGAACCGTTTCAACTGGGGCACCCTGGCAGGGGCTGTGCTTGGGGGCCTTGGCGGCAGCGGCGGAGGCGATGAAATGCTTCCTCTTTCCTATGACGGCGTGAAGCGGGGCTATCTGGACCGGCAGGGACGTATCGTGGTGGACAGCCGCTCCGATGAGGTATATCCCATGACAGAATGGGGCACCTTCGTGAAGAACCACGGCCTTCTGGGCTTCGTAAACCGGAAGGGAGAGTATATCATCCCACCGGGGCGCTATGACCTTTCCGGCGGCATGCTCTATGAAGAGGAAGGGCTGGTGACCCTGAGGGATAAGGAAAAAGGAAAGATGGGTGCTTTCCGCCTGGAGGACGGCAGGCAGGTCATGGATTTCCTGTATGACCGGATTACGTTCCTCGGAGAAGACCGCGTGCTTTATGAAATGGACGGTAAAACGGTGCTTGCCGGAGAAAGCGGCGTCATTCGTGAGCTTCCCTCCGGCGCCGTCATGCAGCCCTATTCGGAAGAGGGGCTGGCCTGGATGGAAGAGGGAAAGAAAATCCATGCCCTGAACCGGGAAGGAAAGATTCTTTTCACCCTTCCGGAAGGAGAGGCGGCGCGGCCTTTCCGACATGGCCTGGCACCGGTGAAATCCCACGGACTCTGGGGGCTTGTGGATATTCACGGGCAGTGGGTGAAAGCTCCCATGTATAAGGATGTACAGATGATGTGACACTGTACAGGTTGTGTTACAATATAAATATAAAAGACCATAAAAGGGCGGCATTCGTTGGGAAGGCCGCTTCTTTTCTCAAATAGATATAAGATATTTCATTCAGAAAGGAGTCTTTCTATGTATGACGAATTGACAGCGGAACGGGAGAAAAGTATTTCCATCAATATGCCCGGTCTCATGAAGGATGTGTATGCCTGGATGGCCATCGCCCTGGTGGTGACGGGATTCAGCGCATGGTTCGTGGCGGATAACGCCCTGCTCCGGGGGTTTTTCATGGGAAGCCGCACCGGCACCCTGGTGCTCATCGTGGCCACCTTTGCCCTGGTATGGCGCCTGTCCTCTGCCATGGGGAAAATGTCCCTGAAAACGGCGGCAGCCATGTTTCTGGTGTATTCCGTGCTGAATGGCATTACCCTGTCGGCGGTATTTTTGACCTACACCCTTTCTTCCATCGGCGGCGTGTTCTTCATGACCGCCGGCACCTTCGGCATCATGTCGGTGTACGGCTATGTGACGAAGGCGGATTTGTCGAAGCTGGGAAATATGTGCCTCATGGGACTTTTCGGCATCATCCTGGCCACGGTCGTGGGTTTCTTCTTCGACAGCACCCTGCTGCAGATGCTTATTTCCTACGCCGGCATCCTGATTTTCACGGGCCTCACCATTTATGACACCCAGTCCATCAAACGCCTGGCCCTCACCTATCATTCCCGGGCCACCGACGAAGGACAGAAGATAGCCATCATGGGCGCCCTCACCCTGTACCTGGATTTCATTAACATCTTCATTTACCTCCTCCGCCTCTTCGGAGACAGGAAATAGGGAAATTAAAAGGCGTGGAGCTTCGGCTCCACGCTTTTTTGTCTATAGAAAACCCCCGGTTAGACCGGGGGTTCCAAAAAGCTTTAGCGATGAGTCTTTAATGGTTTATAA
>NZ_UPZP01000107.1 GCF_900538805.1 uncultured Dialister sp. | reverse complement strand
TTATAAACCATTAAAGACTCATCGCTAAAGCTTTTTGGAACCCCCGGTCTAACCGGGGGTTTTCTATAGACAAAAAAAGCGCCCCTTTTCGGGGCGCTGGGTTTATTTTGTTTTCTTCCCTGCTTTCCGGCCGGCTTTATCCGATTTTTTGTACTGTTTATCTACCGTATCTGCGGTATGGGCGTGGCCGTTTGGTTTCTTTTTGGACTTTTTGTCCTTTTTCAGCTTTTTCGCCTTATGGAGGTGTTTGGTTTCTTTGACATTTTCCGTTTCTTCTCCCACCACGCTTTGGGCGGCCTGGTCTTCGGCTGCTTCCTGCTCTGCCAGGCGGCCGGATTCGGCGTCTTCTGCTTCCTGGCGGGCGGTGAGGGCTTCTTTTGTTTCTTTGGTTACGTCGGCTTCGCTCATGCGGGGCAGAATGACGGTGACGGTGGTGCCTTTTCCTTCTTCGCTGGTCATGGAAAGGGTGCCTTTGTGTTTTTCTACAATGTGCTTGCAGATGGCAAGGCCCAGGCCGCTGCCGCCGGTGGATTTGTTCCGGCTTTCTTCGGCGCGGTAGAACCGTTCAAAGACTCTTCCCTGCTTGTCCTTTGGAATGCCGATGCCGGTATCGGAGATGGTGAGTTCCAGTTTATCATCCCCTGCCGGTTTCAGCGTGGCGTGGACGCTGCCGCCTTCGTTGTTGTACTTGACGGCGTTGTCCAGAAGGTTCATCACCAGTTCGGAGAGGAGGGCGGCGTTGCCGTAGGTATAGAGAGGCTCTGCGTCTACGGAGATGGTGATGCCCTTTGCCTTGGCCTGGGGTTCGATGAGGTCTGCGGCATAGTGGACAAGGCTGTCTAAGGAAACGGTTTTCCAGGTAATGGTGGTTTCCGTTTCTTCGATGCGGGAGAGGTGCATAATGGTGTCAATCAGGGTGAGCATGCGCTGGGATTCATTGACGATGCGGCTGCCGAAGAGTTTCACGTCGTCCGGTTTCTGGTACATGCCGTTGGCAATCATTTCTGCAAATCCGCTGATGGAGGTAAGGGGCGTCTTCAGTTCGTGGGACACGTTGGCGGAGAATTCTCTCCTCATCTTTTCCGCCATGTAAGACGCGGTCATATCGCGGAGCACGATCAGAAGGCCCGTCTCCCCGTCGGAAAGTTCGATTTTGTTCATCACCATGCGATAGGGTTTGTCGAAGAGGTTCATGGTATATTCCTGGCGTCCCTCGGTGCGGTAGGCTTTCCCGATGACCCGGAGCCAGTCCTCATCGTGGTAGAGGCTGGCAATGCGGCGGTATCTCTTTTCTTCGGCCGGATGGAAAATGTCTTCAATCTTTCGATTGTAGTCGACGATTTCCTTATGTTCGTTCAAAAGGATGATGCCGTCGGAAATAGTATCCACCACGGTGCGGATGGTGTTTCTTTCCTCTTCAATGTCTTCCAGGTAGTTCTGGATTTCATCGTGCTGTTCCTCAACCTTCCGGATGAGGGGGTTCAGTTCCTTATAGTCTGATGGCACGTCGTCCACCTTTTGTCCTTCCATAATTTTCTGTACCAGGTCACCCAGAAGGTGGAAGGGCTTCAGGATTTTTTCCGTTTCCCTTTCCGCCGCAAAGAGGCAGCCTACTACGAATACAAGAAGAAAGAGGATGATTTCCGGCAGGTAGGCGGAAAATCCTTTGTAAGAAACGGTACGGGCACTGGAAAGGCGGAGGATGGATCCGTCAGGCGCTTTCTGGGCATAGTAGCTCTTGGGACTGTCGTTGGCGTCCTTGTGGACGGCGGCGCCTTTTCCGTTTTCCATGGCCTGTCTGACTTCGGGCCCGCTTTTATAGTCTTCATCTTTGTTGTCACTGTCATAAATGACAGCGCCGTCACTGTCAAGCCATACGATATGGATGGTCCTGCCATTGTCATCGTAGATGCGCTTCAGGTAATCCCGGCTCCTGTCCTCGTCGCCTGTGGAAACGGCGCCGGCCATGACGCTGTTCAGGTGCTGCAGCTCATGGCTGAACTGCTCCTGCATGCCCTGATAGTAAAGAATGGCGGAAAGGATAAAGGTGATAATGACGGACACGATGCCCATGAGAAGAAGGCTTCTGTAAATACGGACTTTCATATATAAAAATGCTCCTGTTTATGATTTTCTGTCGCCCAGGCGGTATCCCACCCCTCTAACAGTGCGGATGCAGGCTCCTTCACTCCCCAGTTTCTGGCGCAGGCTCATGATGTGCATATCAATGGTCCTGCTTTCCATTTCAAAGGGTGAATCCCAGACGGCCTGCATGATCTGGTCTCTGGAAAGAACGATGCCCTTATTTAATAACAAATAACATAATAAGTCAAATTCTTTTAATGTGAGCTGCACTTCCCTGCCGCCGGAGGTGACGCTGTGCTGTTCCTGATCCACCACGATGCCTTCGAAGGAAAGGAGTTTCTTCCCTGCTTCCTGAGGCTTTTTGGTGCGGCGGAGCACGGAGCGGATACGGGAGAGCAGTTCCATAATGCCGAAGGGCTTGGTCACATAATCGTCGGCCCCCAGGTCCAATCCCTTTACGATATCAAATTCACTGGTTTTGGCGGTCATCATGATGACCGGGATGTTCTGCAGCTTGCCGGAGGCCCGGATTTTCTTCAGAATGGTGAGCCCGTCCTCGCCGGGAAGCATGATGTCCAGCAGCACCAGGTCCGGAATGTTCTTCTGCAGTGCTTCATAGAATTCAGAGGCCTCTCCGAAGCCTCCCACCTTGCAGCCCTGCCCCCGAAGGGCATAACTCACCAGTTCGCGAATGCTTTCATCATCTTCTACACAGTAAATAAGCGGCATGTCAAGTCTCCTTTAAAAACAGTCAAAGCCGGCAGAGGCTTTTGGGAAACACTGATTCATTCGCAGAATCAGCGCTTCCCTGGAAGCCGCCATGCCGGTTTGATTTTCAAAAGACCATGAAATAGACAGTTCCCTGTCTCCTCATAGATTTCACCATATTTATTTTACCACATCAGCCAAAATTGCCGGAAACGTAGCGGATGGTTCTTTCCTGCTTCGGGTTTTCGAAAATCTGCTTCGTATCACCGTATTCCACCATTTCGCCGAGGTAGAAGAATGCGGTCTTGTCGGCGATACGCTGAGCCTGCTGCATGTTGTGGGTAACCATGACCACCGTGTAGTCTTCCTTCAGCTTCACCGCCAGGTCTTCGATGTGGGCGGTGGAAATGGGATCCAGTGCAGAGGTAGCTTCGTCCATGAGGAGAACTTCCGGTTCAACAGCCAGGGCTCTGGCAATGCAGAGACGCTGCTGCTGGCCGCCGGAAAGGCCCAGGGCGGACTTGTGGAGACGGTCCTTCAGTTCATCCCAGATGGCTGCCTGGCGAAGGCTCTTTTCGACAATGTCGTCAAGGTCGCTCTTCTTTGTGATGCCCTTCAGACGGGGGCCGTAGGCTACGTTGTCATAAATGCTCTTGGGGAAGGGGTTCGGCTGCTGGAAAACCATGCCCACATGGCGGCGCAGCACAATGGGATCGATTTCCTTGTAAATATCCACGCCGGAAAGGAGCACCTGTCCTTCTACACGGCATCCGGAAACAAGGTCATTCATGCGGTTCAAAGTGCGCAGGAAGGTGGATTTGCCGCAGCCGGAAGGTCCGATGAGGGCGGTAATCTGGTTTCTTTCAATGCGCATGGAAATTTTCTTTAATGCCTGGAAGGCGCCGTAGTAAAGGTCAAGGCCCTTGCAGTCGAAAATGATATTGGAATAGACGGACAGGGACGCTGCGCCGGCAGGAGCCTGGACAGCCATGGAATTGTTATTTGTCATCATGCGTTTTCTCCTTCAGTTTTCTTGGAAATATACCGGCTCACCATTCTGGCTCCGATACTGAATACTAATATCATAATCATGAGGACCGCAGAAGCAGCAGCTGCTGTGTCCATGGCACCGGTGCCAAGGCCTTCGGTGCGGGCCGCCCATACCTGGAGGGACAGTGTCTCGCCGGGGCGGAATGGGTTCAATGGGCAGGTGGGAGATGTAATATCCCACACGTTCCAGTTAATGTCGGTACTCATACCGGCGGTGTACAGGAGGGCAGCGGCTTCGCCGAAGCCTCTACCGGCTGCCAGGATGACGCCGGTGACGATGGGTCCTACGGTGGCGGGAAGCATGACGTGCCATATGGTTTCAAAATGGGTGGCCCCCAGAGCCAGGCTGCCTTCCTTGTACCCTTCGGGGAGGGCTTTGAAGGCATCATAGGTGGTGGAGGTAATAAGAGGCAGGGACAGTACGGAAACTGCCAGAGCACCGGAGAAAAGGTTCCACTGACTGTGCACCATGATAATGAACACCAGGTAGCCGAAGAGGCCGACTACGATGGAAGGCAGGGAGGACAGTGTTTCGATGGCGATGCGGAGCATATTGGTTACCCTGCCGGGGGATGCATACTCTGCCATGTACACCCCTGCCATAACCCCGATGGGCACTGAAATCAAAAGGGAAAGGACCACCAGGTACACCGTATTGAAGAACTGGCTGCCTATGCCTGTGGGTCCGAAGGAAAAGATTTCCGGTTTCATCGCCTTAATACCGCCCCATACCACGTAGAGGGTAAAGGCAATGAGCAGGAAAACAAAGGCCGCAGAAATTAAATAGAAGAAAAAGGTGGCTGTTTTATCAGCAAAACGGGCTCTTTTGAGTCCACTGTCAATGAGACGGAGATCGGTCATCTTCCCGTTCATCGGCGCTGCCGGCTGTGTACTCATGCCATGGACTCCTTTCTAGCTGCAATCAGGTGAATAATCAGGATAAAGAGAAGGGAAATAATGAAGAGCAGAAGTGCCATGGTCCAGAGGGCTGCATTCAGTTCGCCGCCGTCCATGGCGCCGCCCATATCAGAGGCAATGGCTGCGGTTAAGCTGTTGGTTGGATCCAGGATGCTGTGGGGGAAGGATTTCATCTTGCCGATAACCATGGATACTGCCAGGGCTTCGCCGAAAGCGCGGGCCAGGCCCAGAACGATGGCGGTCAGGATTCCCGGGAGGGCTGCCGGCAGGAGCACTTTGTAAATCATCTGCCAGCGGGTGGAACCCAGACCGTAGGCCCCTTCGATATACTTCTTATTCACACTGCGGATGGCATCAGCAGAAACGGAGGTAATGGTGGGGTAAATCATGACGGAAAGAACAATGGCCGCTGCCAGTACCGACTGTCCGTGGGGCAGGTTGAAGGCCTTCTGCAGGAAGGGCACAAGCACCACCAGGCCAACCCAGCCGTAAACAACGGAAGGAATGCCTACGAAGATTTCAACCGCCGGACGGATGACCTTTTCACCAAGTTTCGGGGAAATCTGTGTCATGAATACAGCCGTGGAAAGGCTGAAGGGGATGGCAATGAGAAGTGCCAGGGAACAGGTAAGGATGGACCCCCAGATGAAGATGGCCGCCCCTACCTTACCGCCGCCTACGTCCGTATCGGAAGGCTTCCAGGCCGATGAAAAAAGAAATTCACCTATGCTGTGATGAAAATCGGTAAACGTGAGCATACCCTTGGCCAGCAGGAAGCAGCCGATGGCAACAGTTAATATGATGAGGAAAAATCCGCATATGGTGGATACGCTTTTCCCCAGAATTTCTCGTCTGAACATATGCTGCTGGCGCATATTTCCGTCCATGAATGGTTCTCCTTTTTAAAGACGGGAAAGGCAGCCGCATTTTCATGCAGCCGCTTTTCCCGCAGCTATTTCTTATTTACTCCTTTTTGATATTTCGTCAGAAATTATTTTGTCTTCATCTTGGAAGATACACCGTAGCCCTGTTTTTCGATTTCTACGCCGTATTCATCGGAGAGGACATAGTCGATGTAAGCCTTCACAGCACCGGTGGGTTCACCCTTGGTGTACATGTGCTCATAACCCCAAACTTTGTACTTGCCGTTGTAGGTGTTTTCCAGGCTCGGTTCTACGCCGTCAATGGCGATGGCTGCCACGTCCTTATTATTTACCAGGTAAGGAAGTGCAACATAGCCGATGGCGCCCTTGGTCTGGGCAACGCTTTGAATCAGTGTGCCGCTGTCATCGGTTTCAAGAGATTTGTTGGAAGCTTCTTCCTGTCCGGCCAGTGCCAGTTCGGTGAAGAGTGCACGGGTGCCGGAGGTGGTCGGTCTGGTTACCAGGACGATTGGTTCATCCGGGCCGCCTACATCCTTCCAGTTGGTCACTTTAGCTGTGAATACATCCTGCAGCTGCTGGGAAGTCAGACTCTTGACCTTGTCTGCAATGTCCTTATTCACAATGGCTGCAACGGTCATGGTGCAGACCTTGTGGTCCACAAGTCCCTTAGCTTTATCAGCGGGGAGCTTCTTGTCAGCCGGTACATCGGAGTTGCCGATGCTGACGGAGCCTTCAGCTACCTGTTTCAGGCCTGTGCCGGAACCGCCTGCATTCAGTGTAATGGATACATCCGGGTTCTTTGTCTTGAACTTGGCAGCAGCATCCTTAGCCAGTGGAAGCAGTGCAGAGGAACCGGAAACGGTTACCTGTCCGGAAACTTTGCTGCCGGAAGCGGCGCCGCTTTTAGCCGGAGTGGAATCTCCGCCGCAGCCTGCTGCTGCCACCAATGCTGCCGAAGAAAGAGCCAGAGCCATCCACTTTTTCAGATTCATTATAAATCCTCCCTTGAAATGATGAATGATTGTTTTCTTGTTTCGATATTTTTAGTCTAAAGCAGAGATGTAAAAAACATAGGGAGAAAAAAGTATAGCTTTGATTTAGATTGTAAAAGGAATGTAAATAGGGGCCGCTTTGCGGCCCCGGGTTCAGAAGGTGGAGGAAAAGGTTCTTAAGATTGACCGGCCTTTGGCCGGAGGGTTCTCAGGTTTGACAGCCCTTCAGGCTGAGGGTTGTGGTATCGCCGCCTTTGGCGGCGATGAGTATATAGTCAGCGTTACGGGATTTACTTTTGTGTCACCGTTGGTACATGCCGACGAGCCGGAGCCCCCTTCCTTAGGAAGGGGGTGGCGCCGCAGGCGACGGAGGATAGGGGCGTGGATTAGACGATAGAAGTCAGAAATCAGATGACAGAAGACGTTACGTGCCTTACCTTCCCGCCCTCATCGTCATTCTGAGCCGCAGGCGAAGAATGGTCGGTCGACCAACTAAAAGGAAAGCCCTCTTATGGGCAGGCTAA
>NZ_UPZP01000106.1 GCF_900538805.1 uncultured Dialister sp. | reverse complement strand
CGAAGGGGTGCTGGAGGGTAAGAATCGGAAAGAAACGCAAAGTAGAGCAGGCCGCCTATCGGCGGTCCGGATAACAGGGGAGTGTCACATCGGCGCTTGGCCCCGTACACCCTATGGCCCCTCAAGGGGCAGCGAGGGTGGGCGGCGAGAAATCTTTGAGTCATACTCTTCCTGCACCCTTCCGGCGGCCCCCTTTGGTGGCTGGCGCCACCACCTTCCCCCCGCAAGCGGTGGGACAATAGAATGGGAGAATCTTTTGGACCCTCTGAACCCTCCGGCGTTCGTCACAATTTTATATTGCTACCTTGGTCCATTTCCTGTATACTATACAAAAGTGACCCATGGTTGAAAATGGGTCAGGGAATCACTATGTTTGGGAGGAAGTCATGGCATTAACGAAGAAAGCGGAAAGAACGAAGGCCCGGCTGCTGGCATCGGCGAAGAAGCTGATCGGCGAAAAGGGATTTGACCAGGTATCGGTGGAGGATATTACAAAAGACAGCGGCGTGGCAAAGGGTACGTTCTATCACTATTTCAAATGTAAGGAAGATGTGGTGGGAGAGCTTTCTTTCCAGTCCTGTGAGGCTACTACAGAAAGGTCTATCCATTATGACGGGCCGGTGGCGGAGCGCTGTTTCTTCTATATGACCGCTCTCTGCAAAGACGCCGCCTGGGCGGGGGTGCGTCTGGTGCGCCAGTGGATACGGGAGACCATGGAGTCAGAGGAAGAGGATTCGGAGGCGAAATCCGCCCTGTACAATATTTACAATGCTTTGATGGACATCTGCGCTGTCCATCAGGGGGAAGGCCCCGGGGAATTGACGAAGGATGCGCCGGTGGACACGCTGGCGAAGCTGATGATGAGCCATCTTTTCGGCGCCCTCACCATCTGGTGCATGATGAACGGTTCCTTCAACCTGGCAGAGGACTCCCTGGACTATATGCGGATTGATATCATGAATCTCATGGAACCCTATACGATTAAAGAATAAAAAGAGGCAGGAAGGGTATTTCCTTTCCTGCTTTTTTGATTGACCTTTTTCTATGTCTGTGATAGAATCATAATCATAAGAGACAATAAAGTCTCAAAATGGTATCAAGTGATTCACATCAAATGGAAGAGGTGTATAATGGACACAGAAAGCAGAGAAGAGGAATTGAAGAAACTGGCCCTTGCCTTCTGTACCAATCCAAGGCGCACGGCCCGGGAGCTGGCGGAGGCGGCGGGCATCAGCAAGGCCACCTTTTACCGGGTCTATTCGTCCCGGGAGAATCTGTCCCGCATCCTGAACGAGCGGGCCAGGGAGAAGATTTCCCTTCTCATGAAGCTGGTGACGGAGGAAGGAAATCCCCGGGAAAGGCTCCATGAAATCATCCGCTGCTGCTGCGATAACAAGGAATATCTCATGCTCCTCTGCTACGGCAACGTGACGGGAAGCGTGGATAACTGGTGCCAGGAAACCTACAGCCGGCAGATGACCGATTTCTTCCTTCGGGGACAGAAATCCGGCGATTTCCGGGTGGACATCCCTGCCTCCGTGATGACGGAACTTTTTGCAGGGGCCATGTGGTCCCTTTTTGAAGGAGAGTGCCATGGCCGGGTGGCTTCCGCCAGCCTGCCGGAGTACTGGGAAACATTTTTCCTTCGGGGAATCGGTAATGAAGAAAGAGAGGATATGCATTGAAAGAAGTCAAACCTTCCAAACGGCCCATACTGGCCTACTACGCCATCATATTCCTGGTGATTATCTTCTTTAACTCCCTCATCATGCCCATGTTCAAGGGCAATGAAGTGAAGAGCGTGGACTACTCCAGCTTCATGACCATGACGGAGAATAAGGAAATCGACAAGGTGCAGGTGGAGCAGGACCAGATTATTTTCACCAAGAAAGGGGACAAGCAGGCCTACAAGACGGCTCCCATGAATGATCCCCAGCTGGTGGACAGACTCCATCAATCGGGGGCTGATTTCACCGGCAAAATCGTAACCCCCATGAATCCGCTCCTTGATTTCGCCCTCAGCTGGATTCTTCCTATCCTGATTTTCTTTGGCATCGGCCATTACATGAACAAGAAAATCATGAAGAACATGGGCGGCCCCGGGGCCATGCAGTTCGGACTGGGGAAATCGAATGCCAAAATCTTCGTGAAGCCCACCGACGGTATCAAATTCTCCGACGTGGCCGGTGAAGACGAAGCCAAGGACAGCCTGAAGGAAGTGGTGTCCTACCTTCACAACCCCAGCCGCTATAAAGAAATCGGCGCCAAAATGCCGAAGGGCATCCTTCTGGTGGGACCGCCAGGCACCGGCAAAACCATGCTGGCCAAGGCGGTGGCCGGCGAATCGGAGGTTCCCTTCTTCTCTATTTCCGGCTCTGAATTCGTGGAAATGTTCGTAGGCATGGGCGCCGCCAAGGTGAGAGACCTCTTCAAGCAGGCCAAGGAAAAGGCGCCCTGTATCGTATTCATCGATGAAATCGATGCCATCGGCAAGAAGCGCGGCGGCGCAGCCATCGGCGGCAACGATGAAAGGGAACAGACCCTGAACCAGCTCCTTACGGAAATGGACGGCTTTGAAGACAACACCGGCGTCATCATCCTGGCTGCCACCAACCGTCCCGAATCCCTGGACCCCGCCCTCACCCGCCCCGGCCGTTTCGACCGCCAGGTGCCCGTAGGACTGCCGGACCTCCAGGGCCGCGAAGCCATCCTGAAGGTACACGCCAGCAAAATCAAGCATGCCCCCGACATTGACTACAATAAGGTGGCCCGCATGGCCTCCGGTGCCTCCGGCGCCGAACTGGCCAACATCGTCAACGAAGCGGCCCTCCGTGCCGTCCGCGACCACAGGAGCTACGCCACGGAAGAAGACATGGAAGCGTCCATCGAAGTGGTCATTGCAGGCTACGAGAAGAAACACGCCATCCTGTCGGACAAAGAAAAATGCGTGGTTTCCTACCATGAAATCGGCCACGCCCTGGTGGCTGCCCTCCAGTCCCATTCCGCACCGGTACAGAAGATTACCATCATTCCCCGTACCAGCGGCGCCCTGGGCTACACCATGCAGGTGGACAAGGGCAATCATTACCTCATGACCAAGGAAGAACTGCTGGACCAGATCGCCACCTTAACCGGCGGCAGGGCGGCGGAAGAAGTGGTCTTCCACACCTCCTCCTCCGGCGCTTCCAATGATATCGAAAAAGCCACCAAGCTGGCCCGGGCCATGATTACCCGCTTCGGCATGAGCGACGAATTCGGTATGGTGGCCATGGAAACCGTGACCAACCAGTACCTGGGCGGAGACACCACCCTGGCCTGCTCGCCGGAAACCGCTGCCCGCATCGACCGCGCCGTTTCCGAACTCATCAAGAAACAGCACGAAAAGGCAGTGAAGCTCCTGGAAGACAACCGGTCCAAACTGGACGCCCTGGCCAAGTACCTCTACGAAAAGGAAACCATCACAGGAGACCAGTTCATGCACATCCTTGAACACGGCCTGCCGGAAGAAAAACCGGCACCCGCCGCTCCTGCCATGGACCTGAATCTGGAGAAATAAAGAGTCATAGAAATCCACATGAAAAAACGGTGAATCTGAAAAAAGATTCACCGTTTTTTTGCGTGGTAAGCACGCCGGAAATCTTTCTTCCCGCCCCGCCGGTCATTCTGAGCCGCAGGCGAAGAATCTCGGTACCTGCCGTGAGTGACTCTGCTGTTGGTCATGTCAGTGCCCGGTACACTCCTTCCCGCCCCGCCGGTCATTCTGAGCCACAGGCGAAGAATCTCGGTACCTGCCGTGAGTGACTCTGCTGCCGGTCATGCCAGTGCCCGGTACTCTCCTTCCCGCCCACTGGTATTGACTGCCTTTACCCTCACTTACCATGCTTACCGAGATCCTTCGCTGGCGCTCAGGATGACGTGTGTAAGGCGGGAAGGTATTGCCTTTGACGCTGCCCGCCGCCCTGTCATCTCGAGCGGGGATGCAAGCCGGAATGACGGGAGAGGTATCGGTACTATTGACACAGAGTCGAGAGGTCTCCCGTCTCAATGCCGCACATGCTATTGAGGAGTGAGATTTCTCCACTCCGCTGCCGACCGTCGAAATGACAGTGGAGGTGGAATGCCGCGTGCGCCATTGCAGGGGGATCTCAGGGCTCCCCTTGAATTGACGGCAGGGCAGGACATCACCAGTGTCAACATGTGCTTCCTTCCTGCCCCGCCGGTCATTCTGAGCCGCAGGCGAAGAATCTCGGTACATGCCGTGAATGACTCTGCTGGCGGTCATGCCAGGGCCTGGCACTCTCCTTCCCGCCCACTGGTATTGACTGCCTTTACCCTCACTTACCACGCTTACCGAGATCTTTCGCTGGCGTTCAGGATGACGTGTGCAAGGCGGGAAGGTATTGCCTTTGACGCTGCCCTCCGCCCTGTCATCTCGAGCGGGGCTGCAAGCCGGAATGGAGAGAGAGGTATCGGCACTATTGACACAGAGTCGAGAGATCTCCCGTCTCAATGCCGCACATGCTATTGAGGAGTGAGATTTCTCCACTCCGCTGCGCTTCGGTCGAAATGACAGTGGAGGTGGAATGCCGCGTGCGCCATTGCAGGGGAATTTCAGGGCTCCTTTTGAATTGACGGCAGGGGGCAGCACCGGTGTCAACACGTGCTTCCTTCCCGCCCCGCCGGTCATTCTGAGCCGCAGGCGAAGAATCTCGGTACATGCCGTGAATGACTCTGCTGGTCATGTCAGGGTCCGGCACTCTCCTTCCCGCCCACTGGTATTGACTGCCTTTACCCTTACTTACCATGCTTACCGAGATCTTTCGCTGGCGCTCAGGATGACGTGCGTAAGGCGGGAAGGTATTGCCTTTGACGCTGCCCGCCGCCCGGTCATCTCGAGCGGGGCTGCATGCTGGGATGGCGAGAGTGGTATCGGTACTATTGAGACTCTGAGCCCCGAGATATCCTGCTTCATTGCGGCGTGTACCATTTGAGGAGAGATTTCGGGGCTCCGCTGCCGACCGTCGAAATGACAGTGGAGGTGGAATGCCACGTGCGCCATGGCGGGGAAATTTCAGGGCTCTGCTTGAGTTGACGGCAGGGGGCAGCACCGGTGTTATTCATTCCCTCTTTTTACGGACAGGGAAATCAAGTAATAAAATTTAAAATATTTTCTCCATGTGAACTGCCGGTCAATTTGTGGTATAATTTATGAGATATTCAATCTTATTTTACCTAACTATTACATGAGGTGCATCGTGAAACAAGTGATTCTATCCGCCCTTTCTTGGGTGGTATCTGCGGCGCTGGTCATTATGGCGCTGCTCCATCTGGGCGGGGACTTTCCCGACATCCACAGCTACGTGCAGCCAAGGCTGGGGGCGGCGCTCCTGGTCTTTCTGATTGTCTCCTTCGGCCTTTTTTCCGTGGTGGACAGGAAATACCTGAAGCGGCTTCTTCCCTGGGCGGTAATTCTGCCGCTCCTCTGGATGGGCACCTTCACCTGGGCCTACGGTTTTGCCTCCCTGCCTGAAAAGAAACATCTGGGGGACTACTACGTGCTGGGGGCCCTCCTCATGGCGCTGCCCTATGTGTATACCGCCCTCACCGCAAAGGCGAAACGTGTCTCCTCCCTGTGGACGGTGATTGCCGGCATTTATACCTTCTTCATGGTGCTCATTCCCTTCATTTATATCGGCTACTATGTCCTCTTCGGCGGAGAAATGGATATGTTTGCCATGATGGCCGTCCGCTCCACCCATCTGAAGGAAATCAAGGACTTCCTGCGTACCATGGGCTCTCCCGCCCATCTGGTGATGGCGGTCATAGCCCTTCTGATTGTGATTTCCTGTGCCCTGGGTCTCGCCCGGTCCATGATGAAAAGAGCCCGGAGCTATGAAGGAAACATCCTTCGGGGCAGCGGCAAGCCCTTTACCATTGGCCTTGCTGTCATTTCCATCCTCTTCTTCGGAGGCTTCTATCGCCAGATTACCCACGTATTTCCTGCTTCCATTTTCAAAGCGCTGAACTCTTCGGGCAGCGAATTCCAGCTTCTCCAGAAACTGAACGACAACCTGGATAAGAACGTGAAAACCATGACCTTCCTGCCGCCGGACCCGGATGACGGCATGGACGAAGGCACCCACATCGTCATCATCGGTGAAAGCGCCAACAGGGACCACATGAAGGCCTTCACGCCGGACTATCCCGAAAATACGACTCCCTGGCTTTCGGAAATGGCCAAATCAAAGGACTTCGCCCTGGGATACAAGGCCTATTCCAATTTCCCCAATACACTCTTCTCCCTTTCCTACGCCATGACCAGCGCCAACCAGTACAGTGACATGTCCTTCGAAGACGTGGTGAGCATGGTAGACGTGGCCAAGGCTGCCGGCTACCGCACCGACTGGATTTCCTTCCATAACCGGAGCTCCATGTCCAGCGCCGGCGTCACCATGATTGCAGAACGCTGCGACGACTCCTACTGGGAAAAGAACTACGACGGCTACACCCTGGAAGTGCTGAAGAAACTGCCGCCTGCCAAAAAGCGGATCATCTTCATCAACATCGATGGCAGCCACTACACCTACATCGCCCGGGTGCCGGTAAACCTCCGCGATAAGCTGGGCATCTCCAAAGAAGATCCCTACCATGACTACGACCTCACCATCGCCTACGACGACCAGGTGATGAAGGAAATCTTCGAATACGCCAAGGCGAACCTGAACCTGAAATCCATGATTTACTTCTCCGACCACGGCGAAAACATGAAGCACTACCACACCACATCCCCCTTCTACTACGACATGGTGCACATTCCCTTCTTCGTCTACCTTTCCCCGGACTACCAGGCAGCCCACCCCGAACTCATGCCCGCGCTGAAAGCCCATGAGCAGCAGGTCTTCACCAACGACCTGGCCTTTGACACCGTCACCGGCATCTGGCGGGCCAGGACCAATTTTTACCAGTCCAAGTATGACTTCTCCTCCAAGGACTACTCCATTACCATGGACAACGCCACCACCTTCGAAAGAAAGAAGAAAATCAAAGACGACCCTGTATGGCAGGGAAAATAAAAAGAGCAGGAAACCAAATCGGTTTCCTGCTTATTGTCTATAGAAAACCCCCGGTTAGACCGGGGGTTCCAAAAAGCTTTAGCGATGAGTCTTTAATGGTTTATAAAAAC
>NZ_UPZP01000105.1 GCF_900538805.1 uncultured Dialister sp. | reverse complement strand
GTTTTCAAAGAATCATCGCTCTTCAAGCGACTTGATTATCTTACCACAATTCGGTATTTCCTGTCAAGCACTTTTTTGAAGTTTTTTGAAGGAAGACTTCATCGGGGCCGCCGCTCTCGCGGCGACAGGTATGATGATACCATGGATGGAAGTTTGTGTCAACTGTTTTTTTATCTTTTTTACTCATTTGCATGGAAAGGTTCTTAAGATGGACACGGCCCGGGGCCGTGAGGGTTCTAAGGTTTGACAGCGCCTCCGGCGCTGAGGGTTGTGGTATCGCCAATGGACACGCCCTTCGGGCGTGAGGGTTCAAAGGGTTCAGAAGGTTCAGGGGGTTCAGAGGGGAAGGTGGACGGGGCTGATAGCCCCGAAGGTTGTGGCCGCCTGCCGGCGGCAGGTTGTGTTCGCTTCGCTCAGGGGGCAACAGCCCCTCCGGCGCTGTCAATTCTGAGAACCTTCGGGGGCGAAGCCCCGCCCATCTTAAGAGCCTTTCTATCCCTTCGAGCTATTTAAGGAGACTTATGACGCAGCATTGGATAAAAATACATATGAAATTCGATTCTGCGAATGAATCAGTGCTTCCCTAAACCTATCAAGCAGAAAGAGACACCGGCAGTCACACCGCCGATGCCTCTTTTTCATCTTCATCATCAGGATTTCACAAATTTTCTTCCTTCTCTCCAGGCCTTTCCGATGGCTTTCCCCGTTTCCAGATAGGTGCCGTTGACGCCGTCGAAGACGAGGGGGTGGAGTTTGGCGGGATCCGGTTTCCCATTGGTGAGAATGGATTCTTCTGCCAGGATGTGGACGATGTCTCCTACCACATGGAAGTCTTCGCCTTCGGGGATGAGTTTTTCCACTTTGCATTCAAAGGTAAGGGGATATTCTTCAATCACCGGTGCTTTCACATATTCGCTTTTCACCGTATGGAAGCCAACTTTGTCGATTTTTCCTTCCACCGTATTGCCGGAGACGGTGCCGAAGTAGTCGGACTCCGCCATGGTTAGTGCGGTGGACATGCTGACGGTGAAGGCGCCGGTTTCTTTGATATTTTCCATGGTCTTGTGGCGATGGTCCAGCATGATGCCAATTTTATCCGTATCATAAATGCCTGCCCAGGCGGCGGTCATGGCGTCGGGGCGGCCTTCTTTGTCCCAGGTGGCGATGACGATGGCGGGCTGGGGATAAATCCAGGATGCCGGTTTGAATCCCTTCTTCATATGGGTTCCTCCTTATAGAATAGAAGTAGAATAGAAATAAAAATCTGTCCCTTTTCTTTATTTTACCATTTATGAAAAGAGAAACATGTAGAAGGGAATGAAGAAGATTCCCAGAAGGAGGGAAATGCAGTTGACGGTGGTGGAATACTTGGCGTCGGCGCCGACGGAGGCGGCCAGGATGGTCATGTTTGTCATGGCCGGCATGCCGGCCTGCAGGAGGAATACGTGGGCAGACATGGGGCTCACGGGAATAAAGGGAAGGAGCAGGTAGAGGCAGAGGGGCGAAAGGATGAATCGTCCTGCCATGGCGCCCACCAGGTCCCGGTCCCAGTGAATGGAGGAGAGAGGAATCCGGCTCATCTGGATGCCCACCACCATGAGGGCCATGGGGGTGGCCATATTCCCCACATACCGGCAGGCGGTCATGGCAAAAGCAGGAAGGGGAATGTCCAGAAGCACCAGCGCCACGCCGGCCAGGAAGCCCATGAGCGGCGGGGTACGGAGCTTCTTCATCATTTCCGGAAATGTGAATTTTCTTCCGCTTCCGGCGTCCTTCACAATAAGGTAGGCCCCAAGGCCCCAGAACATGGCGGTGTTGGCGATGTAGTAGAGCATGGCAGCGGGCACGCTCTTTTCCCCGAAAAGGGCCACGTTCACAGGAAGGCCGATGAAAATGGCGTTGGCAATGCAGCAGGTGCAGGTAAAGACGCCCCGGCGCTTCGGTGATATATGAAGGATGGCCGCCCATAGGCGCCCCGCCAGATAGGCCGCAAAAATGGAAGCAAAGGGAAGCAGCAGATCCGGTGCTGTCTCGATAAGCTGGTGCTGGGTGAAATTGGATTTCAAAGAATAAATCATAAGAGGCGGCAGTGCCACGGTCATGGTGAGGCGGGTGAGGTCCTTTCCCGCCGTCTCCCAGAGCCATCCGCTCCTTGCCAGATAAAAGCCCAGTCCCGCGATGAGGACCACTTCAAATATGCCCGATAATCCCTGTAAAACAGCGTCCATAGTCATTCCTTTCAGTCACATTATCATATCAATAAGGATAAAAGTTTTGCACTCATCTATCTTCTATCTTCTATCCTTTACAGTATATCCTTTCCTATCCTATAATAATAATATAGATTTCTGATTTAACTTATTTGTTTGTTTTATAATTTTTATTCATTCTTTTTATATATGGTGATGTCCATGAATATTGAATTCTACAAAAATTTTATTGCCATGGTGGAGGCCGGCGGCATGAACAAGGCGGCCCGGGAAATCCACGTGGCCCAGCCGGCGCTGACGCGGCAGCTGCAGGTGCTGGAAAAGGAATACGGTGCCGTGCTGGTGAAGCCGAGAAAGGGCCGGCACACCCTGGAGCTCACGGAGGCTGGATGGATTCTCTACCGCCAGGCCCGACAGATATGCGAAGCAGACAGCACCGCCCGGTCCGAAATCGCCACTTTGGAGGAAGGGCTCTCCGGCACCCTGCGCCTATCCCTGTCGCCTTCCCTCATGCCCATGGTCATTGAAAAGGGCATCGGTCCCTTTCATAAAAAATACAGGGACATGACCTTCCGCATCCGGGAATCCTACCAGGTGCCTCTGGCGGAAGAAGTGCGCCGGGGCATTTCTGAAATAGGCATCACCAACGCGCCCCTGCCGGATCCCTCCCTCTTCCATATCCTCCATGAAGAAACGGCATCCCTGGTGGCTGTCGGAGAAAGGGCGTCCCATTTCCTGCCGGAAAAGGAAATCCTTTCCGCCAAAGACCTGGAAAACGTCCCGCTGGCAGTGAGCCGCAGCACCGAGGACACGGTGAAACAATTCTTCCAGGAAGCGGACCTCCGCCCGCCCATCCTCTTTGCCGTAGACGCCCGTGCCTCCGCCCTCCAGCTGGCCAGCGAAGGCCTCTCCGCCGCCCTGGTCATGTGGGCCCCCTGGGAAAGGCCGGAAGAAAACATGGTCCTCCGCCCCCTGGACTGGCCGGCCTATCATCACACCATCACCTTCTTCTGCCTGAAAGGGCACCGCCTGTCCAAGGGCATGGAGCGGTTTCTGGAGTGCCTGGTGAAGGAATTGGGATAAGGACACGCCTGAGGCGTGAGGGTTCAGAAGGTTCAGAAGGTTCAGAGGGTTCAGAGGGTTCAAAGGGTTCAAAGGGTTCAAAGGGTTCAAAGGGTTCAAAGGGTTCAAAGGGTTCAAAGGGTTGTGGTATCGCCGCTTCGCGGCGATGAATATAAAGTCAGCGTTACGTTCTTGCCTTCCCGTCCAATCGTCATTCTGAGCCCGGGCGAAGAATCTTGGTACGCGGGACATATGAGACATATAGTGTTAAATACCCGTCGGCGGGAAGGAGCCGCTGGGGTAAAGATGAAGGCAATCGGCTTCCGACTGCCGGCTGCAGGATGGTTCCGACTGAATACCTTTGGATTCATCAGCAGGAACTGCATTACGATAATTAGCCGCTAACGCGGCTACCCCCTATCCGGCTGCGCCGGACTTCCCCCCTATTCAGGGGGCAGAATAAACCGCTCTACTCTTCCCCTACATCCCATGTGGCACAAAGTTCAGCACCCATAGTCCCACCGCGAAGCGGGGTGGCAAAGGAACTGGATTCGTAGGGAGCCGTAGGCGACTGAGAATCCAGTGACATGCTTCCCTTTAGGGGAAAGGTGGTGGCGCCAGCCAGCAAAGGGGGGCGCAAGTGTCTGGCAGGAGGGTGCCTACGGCGGTCGGTGGACAGCGGACAACGGTAAGCCGACATTACCCCTATCCCCACCGTGATACAATAAGAGGTGAAGGGTAAGTAGATTCCTTTCAGAGAAGGGAGCAGAGATATGCGTATTATCGTTATTGGTGCCGGCCATTTGGGCTATATCGTTTCCAAGCTTTTATCCAATGAGGGCTACGACGTGGTGGTGGTGGATTCGGACGAGGAAAAGCTGGAGGCCATCCGGAATGACCTGGATGTGCTTACCATCCATGCCGACGGTACCAGTCCTTCCTTTATGCGGAGCCGGGATGCTTCGAAGAGCGACCTGCTGGTGGCGGTGACGGCCATGGATGAGGTGAATATTATCGCCTGCATGCTGGCGAAGAAGAACGGCATTCCCCATACCATCGCCCGCATCAGGGACCCGAAGTTCCTGTCGGAGCCGGTGGACTACATTAAGGAAAATTTTGACATCGACCTGGTGCTGAGTCCGGAGCTCATTACGGCCCGTGAAATCAGCCGGCTGGTGATGACGCCCTCCGCCATTAACGTGGAGGATTTTGCAAAAGGTCGGGTGCGTCTTCTGGAAATGAAACTCAGTCCCCGCTCTCCCTTTGCCCATAAGGAATTAAAGGACATCACCCTGCCGCCATCCGTTCTCATCGCCCTCATCCTCCGGGACCACCACATGATTATCCCCCACGGCAGTGACAGGCTGCTGCCGCTGGACAACGTGTATTTCCTTGGAAATCCGGAATCCCTTGCAGAAATTTCATCCCACGGCCATGCCAAGTACCAGCGCCGGACGAAGAAGGCCCTCATCATCGGCGCCGGCCGCACGGGGCAGGCCCTGGCTCCCATGCTGGAGAAGCAGGGGATTTCAGTGAAGGTCATCGACAATAATGAAGACCACTGCCAGCAGATGGCGGAAAAGCTGAAAAAGAGCATGGTCCTCTTAGGCGACGGCACGGACATGGACCTGCTCACCCAGGAAGGGGTATCGGAGGCGGACACGGTGATCTGCACCACCAAGGACGAAAGGCTGAACCTCATGATGGCCCTTCTGGCAAAACATCTGGGCGCCGGACAGACCATGGTGCGGGTGACCCGCACGGAATACATCGCCCTCATGCAGCAGGTGGGCATCGACATCGTCCTGTCCACCCGCCTTCTCGCGGCCGGTGAGGTGCTTGCCTTTGTGCGGAGCGGAAGCGTGGTTTCTGTGTCCCTGCTGGAAGGGGCCAGGGCGGAGGCTTTGGAAATCGTCATTCCCGAAGGTTCCAAGGCCGCCGGAAAGCCCCTCATGAAGGCGGGCCTCCCCAAGTCCTGCCTGGTAGGCGCCTATGTGCGGGATGGCAGGGTTTACATTCCTGACGGCCATTCCGTCCTTGCCGCCGGTGACAGCGTCATTCTCATTGCAGAGGCGGACAGGGCGCAGGACGTGATTTCCTATTTCAAAGGCAGGGACTAGTATGAACATCCGCATCATCCAATCCATGCTCTCCCGCATCCTTCTGGGTGCCGGCGCCGTGCTCCTTCTTCCCCTGCTCCTTTCCCTCTATTACGGCGGGCCGGTGTTCTCCTTCCTCATCCCTGCCCTGCTGTCCCTTCTTCTTTACCTCCTTCTCCGCAGAAGAAATCTATCTCCCAATGTGAGTCTCACGCTCCGGGAGGGCACCGCCATCACCGCCCTTTCCTGGATTGCCGTGTCCCTGCTCTATGCCATTCCCTATATCTGTTCCGGCACCCTCTCCCCGCTGGACGGACTGGTGGAAAGCGTGTCCGGCCTCACCGGTACCGGGGCCACCGTCATCAATGACCTTTCGCCCCTGCCGCCGTCCATTCTTTTCTTCCGCGCCATGACCCACTGGCTGGGAGGTCTGGGCATCATCGTCATCTTCGTGGCCCTCTTCCCCCAGGCGGGACGGGGCACTACGAAAATGGTGAATGCCGAAAGCACAGGACCCACCTCTTCCAAGCCCCTCCCCCGCATCAAAGAAACGGCACTGGCCCTTTTCTGCGTGTACTTTTGTATCACCGCCGCTGCCACGGCGGCCTTAATGCTCTGGGGCATGGGTTTCTGGGAAGCATTGGACCATGCCTTCTCCACCATTGCCACCGGCGGTTTTTCCACCAGAAATGAAAGCATTGCCTACTATCACAGTTTCTCCCTGGAAATGATACTTACCTTCTTCATGGTCATTTCCAGCGCCAACTTCGGCCTCTACGTGGACGCTTGGAAACGGGGTCTCCATGTGCTCCTGCAGGATACGGAATTCAAAGTCTACCTCCTCATGGTGGCAGCGGCGGCCCTTCTCATCACCGCCTCCCTGGTGCTCCAGGGCCATATGTCCCTTCCGGAATCCCTCCGAGAAGCCCTCTTCCAGTCCGCCTCCCTGTCCTCCACCACCGGCTACGTATCCGCCGACTTTGACCAATGGCCTTCCTTTGCCAAATTTATCCTTCTCCTCATCATCATAGTCGGAGGCTGCGGCGGCTCCACCGCCGGCGGGCTGAAGGTGATACGTCTCATTCTTCTCTTCAAATGCTTCTCCGCCATTCTGAAGCTCCACATGCACCCAAGGGCAGTTTTCCACATGACCGTGGGAAAGGAAAAATTCTCCCGGAATACAGTACTCCAGGTGCTGGCCTTCTTCTTCATCTACATGGCCCTCTCCACCCTGTGGGCAGGGGCCATGATGTTTGACGGCCTTGCTTTCATGGACGCCCTGGGCGTGGCCTTCACCACCATGAGCAACGCCGGTCCCGCCTTCGGTGAATTCGGCGCCACCTGCACCTATGCGGCGCTGCCGGATTTCTCCAAGGTCATCGTCTGCCTGTCCATGCTCTTCGGAAGACTGGAATCCGTGACCCTCCTCTCCATTTTCATCCCTTCCTTCTGGAAAAAGAGCGGATGGTGAGGATGAGAAGATAGAAGATAGAAGGTAGAAGATAGAAGGTAGAAGTTAGAAGATAGAAGTTAGAAGATAGAAGATAGACAGTCAGACTTCAGACGGTCAGACAATCAGACACCTGCGACTCCCTACTGTCATGTTGAGCGGGGCGGTGCGGCGGTATTGGCGGTAAAGGTTTTATCCTCTATTGATACTCTGAGCCCTAAAATCTCCCACCATAATAGGCCTTGTACTATTTCGGAGTGAGATTTCTCCACTTCGTTCCGGTCGAAATGACAGGGGCGGCGGGCTGCCGACGGTCATTCACTTCAAATACGGGCAATCAAAAAAGAAACCCACCAGCATAGCTGGTGGTTCTTCTTATGCGGCCCAAAGGGCCTATCCTAACCGCGGCGCGTAAC
>NZ_UPZP01000104.1 GCF_900538805.1 uncultured Dialister sp. | reverse complement strand
TCGCGTCGACTTATTCCTTGCATTGGATAAAAATCCAAGAATGAAATCCGATAACGATTTAATCAGCGCTTCCCTAGGGCGGTTGTTTGGTTTTCCATTTCGCGAAGCGAAATTATAAAACTCATCGCCCGCCAGGGCGATACCACACCCTTTGAACCCTTTGAACCTTCTGAACCCTTTGAACCCTGCCACGCAGTGGCTCCAATGGCGATACCTTCCCCCTCTGAACCCTTTGAACCTTCTGAACCCTTTGAACCCTGTCACGCAGTGGCTCCAATGGCGATACCATCCCCTCTGAACTTTTTCCAGCAAAAAACAGTGTCCCGTAAAGGAGGACACTGTTTTTATTGCATAAAATTATTTCACCTGCACCTGCACGGCCGGCTTGGTTTCCAATTCTTCCTCATCCCGTCCTACACACCAGGAGGCGAAGAGGGAGCCGGAGACGTTGTGCCATACGGAAAAGATGGCACCGGCGATGCCGCCGGCGGCGGTGAAGTACATGAGGGCCAGGGTGGAGGCGAGGCCGGAGTTCTGCATGCCCACTTCGATGGACATGGCGCGGATCTGGGCTTTGCTCATGCCGAATTTCTTTGCGCAGAAGAAGCCCAGGGCCATGCCGCCCAGGTTGTGGAGGATGACCACGGCCAGGATGATGAGGCCGTTATCCAGGATGGTGCGGCCGGAGAGGGACACCACGCAACCTACGGTGAAGATGATGACGAGGGCAGAGAGCATGGGCATCACCTTAGTCACTTTGGACACCTGCCTTGGGAAGAAGTAGTTGAATCCTACGCCGATGAGCAGGGGGAGGAGCACCATTTTGATGATGGACATCATCATGGCGGTGAAGCTGATATCCACCCAGGCGCCGGCGATGAGCCAGATGAGGAATGGTGTGACGAAGGGAGCCAGGATGGTGTTCACCATGGTCATGGAAACGGAAAGGGCCACGTCGGCGTGGGCAATGTAGGAAATCACATTGGACGCGGTGCCGCCGGGGCAGCAGCCCACCAGTACCACGCCGATGGCGATGGCAGGGGGCAGGGCGAAAATCTTGATGAGGACAGCCGCCAGGGCCGGCATGATGATGAACTGGAGACAGCTTCCCAGAGCCACGTTCTTAGGCTGCCGGAATACGTTTTGGAAATCTTTGGGCGAAAGGCTCATGCCCATGCCGAACATGATGATGCCCAGCATGATGGGTATGTAGGGGGAAAGGGGCTTCATGACGGAGGGGAAGAATATGCCGAAAATGCCGGCCAGTATGACGCCCACCGCCATGTAGCGGGTACAGATACGGATGATTTTATCGAGCATAGGAAACTCCTTTGTGGACATATTTCCTTCCGGGAGCATCCTTCACGGAATGTCCGGAAGGAAGGGGACCGGAAATCAGCCGATTTCCCTTTCTTTTTCGGCGCCTCTTGTCTTCAGGGGATGGTTTTTCTCGTCCACCATGACCACCTTCGGCACGAAGGTGCGGGCTTCTTTTTCATCCATCTGGGCATAGGCGATGATGATGACCACATCGCCTATGGCGGTGCAGCGGGCGGCGGCGCCGTTCAGGCAGATGACGCCGCTTCCTCTCTTGCCGGGAATGGTATAGGTTTCCAGGCGGGCGCCGTTGTTGTTGTTGCAGATCTGCACCCTTTCGCCGGGAAGAATGCCGGCGGCATCCATGAGGTCTTCGTCGATGGTAATGCTTCCCATGTATTCCAGATTGGCTTCGGTTACAGTGGCGCGGTGGATTTTGCCGTGCATCATGGTATAGGTCATTATTCCGCCTCCAGTACTACATTATCAATGAGTCTTGTTTTGCCGAATTTCACAGCCACAGCCAGAAGGGCTTTGCCTGTCACGGTGTCTTTGATTTCCGTAAGGCCCGGCATGCCGTACATTTCTACGTAATCAATGTCGCTCATAGGCTCTTCTTTGATTTCATCGGTGACCTGGGAAATTAATTTCTCCTTGCTTCTTTCTCCCTTGTCAAAGGCTTCCTTGGCGTGCTTCAGACTTCTGGAGAGCACCAGGGCCGCCTTGTGTTCTTCCGGCGACAGGTATACGTTCCGGGAACTCTTGGCCAGGCCGTCTGCTTCACGGACGATAGGCATGATGCGGAGGGTGACATTCATGAAAAGGTCCTCCACCATACGCTGAAGCACCTGGGTCTGCTGGGCGTCCTTCAGGCCGTAGTAGGCGCGGTCGCATTCGGTGAGGTTGAAGAATTTGGTGCACACCGTAGCAACTCCTCTGAAATGGATGGGGCGGGTCCTGCCGCAGAGGACCTTCGTAATGGGACCGCACACTTCTACCCATGTGGGGTCCTTGTGGGGGTACATTTCCTCCGGCGTAGGAGCAAAGAGAAGGTCTGCACCGGCAGCTTCCGCAATCTTCATGTCATGCTCCAGAGTCCTTGGATACTTGGCATAGTCCTCGTTGGGACCGAACTGGGTGGGGTTCACGAAAACCGTGGTAATGGTGACGTCATTTTCCGCATGGGCCGCTTTGATGAGGGATGCATGGCCCTCGTGAAGGGCACCCATGGTGGTGACAAGACCGATGGTCTTTCCTTCCTTTTTACACTGGTGGACAAACTCTTTCAATTCACTGATTTTGCGGCAAAGAATCATTTTCTGCCATCCTTCCCGGGAGATACTCCCTACTGCTTTTCTGCAACAACGGGACAGGATTTCAACAAAAAAGGCGCACTCCAAAGGGAATGCGTCTTTTTTACGTCACCAGAAAACTGCTGCTCTGCAGTCAGCGCCCCGGGAATCAAAAAGGGCACCCGAAAAGGATGCCCGCTGTTTGAAATCTCTGCATTCGTCTCGGTTATTACAATCCAAGCGATATGAATTTTTTTGGAAAATATGGGCCGAAATCTTTTCCCCTCTGCAGCTGCTGAAGCTCCCTGGGGATACTACGCAGCCATCACAAGAAATTCTTTCCAAAGGCCTGCCTGTCCATGTCATTTCAAGCTCTCCCGAATGGAGATGCCCCTATGAGGCCGGTACAGACATATCTTCCAAAAGAAAGAATACTACCTGAGAAAGGAGATGTCAAGGAAAAGGGCTGCCTTCGGCAGTCCGGGTTCAAAAGGTTCAGAAGGTGCAGAGGGTTCAGAGGGGAAGGTGGGCGGCTGCGCCGCCAGTATAAATAAAACCGGTGTAGTGTGCTAGCGTGCTAGTGAACTGGTGGGCTAGTAAAAACCATACAACCGGGCTAACGCCCGTGGGAAAACAAGCTAACCGGGCTGGCGCCCGTGAAAATGCACCCCTTCTGCCGCCTGCGGCGGCGTCTTCCCCGAAGGGGCAGATTTGCTCTACTTGTCCCTTAGTGCTAACTTAAGCTGCTCAATGTATAGCGGCAAGAAAACTTCCCCCTCCGGGGTGGCAAAGGAACTGGATTCGTAGGGAGTCGTAGACGACTGAGAATCCAGTGACATGCTTCCCTTTAGGAGAAGTACCGCCGTAGGAGGGGTGCATTTCCATCGGGCGAAGCCCGGTTGGCCTGTTTTTTTACGCCCGCAGGGCGGTTGTTTGGTTTTCCATTTCGCGAAGCGAAATATAAAACTTATCGCCGAAGGCGATACCTTCCCCTCTGAACCTTCTTAACCCTTTGAACCTTCTGAACCCTCACGCCCGCAGGGCGTGTCCATGCAGCCGCCACCACAACCCTCAGCCTGTGCACATTCTGCATAGAATGTGCAAGTCAGTCGAAGTTGGCCCTGCGTAGAGCAGCAATGGAGCAACATTATCAATCTTACCCTCGTACACCCTATGGCCCCTCAAGGGGCAACGAGAATTAAGAAGGGCCTTCTTTTTAATCGACTGACCGTTAGCGCTGTCAAACCTTAGAACCCTCCGGCTAAAGGCCGGTCAATCTTAAGAACCTTTTATCTCTTCAGAACCCTTTCCCTATTTCATCTTTACCGTCAATACAAAGGCAATCCTTCCGTCCTTATACTCCACGGTGAGAGGGATGGAGAGGAGGGCGGAGAGTTCCCGGGCTATGGAGAGGCCTATGCCGTAGCCCGATTTTTTGCTGTTGTGGGATTCGTCGTTTCGGTAGAACCGTTCAAAGAAGCGGCTGTAGTCCACGTCTTTGCCGTCTTTGTAGTCGTTGGATACGGCAAGGCGGAGGGTATCCTTTTTCTTCCCTTTTTCGGCGGAAAGAAGGATGGTACCCTTATCGTCGCAGTATTTCACCGCGTTGTCCAGGAGGATATGGAGGATTTCAGAAAGGTATTTTTCATCGCTTTTTGCAGTAAGCCCCTCTTCTACGGAAAGGTTGAGAGTCTTTCCCTGGTCTTTGGCCAGAAGGTCGAAGTCCTCCTTCAGGCGGCTGCACATGTCTTTCACGGAGAAGGAAACAAACTGCAGCTGGGCTTTGGTGGCTTCTCCTGCCTTGGAAAGGAGGATGAGGTGGCTGATGAGGCCGGACATGCGGCGCACCTGTTTGATGATGCCTTCGGTCCATTGGTTCTTTCCGTTCATCATTTCCATGGCTTCCGCGTTCACGGAAATAATGGCCAGCGGTGTTTTCAGCTCGTGGCTGGCGTTGGTGATGAACCGTTTCTGGTTTTCCAGATTTCTCACGAAGGGGGCAATGGCCCGGTTGGAGAGGAAGGCGAAGATAATGACGTAGAGGACGATGCAGATGAAGCCGAACCACACGGAATAGGACAGGAAGGTGTGGACGTCGGAAAATTCGCGGGTGCAGTCCAGAATGACAAGGAGGGTGCCGCCGTCGGAGAGGGTGGTCTTCATGAAGCCGTAACGGGCTTTATTTTTCTGCAGGAAACCGCTGTCCAAAGGGGAGGAGAGGGCGGTTTTGGCAAATTCCACGGCCTGCTCTTCGGAAAAGGCTACGATATTTTTCACGTTTACCGCGGTGATGTGACTGCTGCTGTCCAGGCGGAGGGAGAAGTATCGTGTCTGGTAGGCAAATTCCGGCGTATCCTCCGGCCAGGTGATGCCGGGGAAGAAATCCTTTCCCCAGGAGCCGGTGGTGTCCGGGCGGTAGCGGGAGGGCATGGTGCCGCCGTTCTGGGTGATGTAGGTCATGGTGTCCAGGCAGTGCTCCCGCATGGCGTAGAAGCCCATCATGTTGATGAGGCCAAGGGCGCCTGCCACGATGATGAATACCGCCAGGGTGGCCAGAAGGATGAACCGGCGGCGCAGTTTTTTGATAAGATTCATACTAGCCCTCCCGGACGGTCAGTTTGAAATCTTTTCCCTCTTCTCCGGTAATGGCAAGGTCCGAATTAATGGCGGAGAGCTTTTCCCGAAGGTACGAAATATAAATCCACACCACGCTTTCATCCACTCCTTTTTCACCGCTCCAGATTTTCTGGAAAATGTAGGACGTGGACAGGTTTTTCCCTTCATGAAGCATGAAGAGCTTCATAAGTTTTGTTTCCTTGCCGGAAAGGCGAATGGAATTATGGGCGGACAGCTCCTGTTCCTCCGTGTCAAGGCTGGTGGAACCGGCGGAGAGGGTGGAGGGAGTGAAATCCCTTCCCCTTCTGGTGAGGGAGCGGATGCGGGCCAAAAGTTCCCCGATGGCAAAGGGTTTAGTGAGGTAGTCGTCGGCGCCGGAGTCAAGGCCTGTGATGCGGTCGTCCACTTCGGACTTGGCGGTAAGCATGATGACCGGCGTCACATCACCGGCGGCGCGGATTTCCTTCAGGGCGGTAATGCCGTCCTTCACGGGCATCATGATATCAAAGACCATGCAGTCATAATTGGTGCGGGCAGCCAAATCCACTGCCACGGCACCGTTTTCCGCCCAGTCCACATCGAAGCCCTGGTGTTTCATAATGGCAATCAGCACGTCGGCCATATCTTTTTCATCTTCAGCAAGCAGTATACGCATAGGTTCTCCTTTATTTCAACAATCATCAGTGTTCCTGGCGGATAAGGTTCCGAATGGTCTGCATGGACAGGTCGCAGGATGCCAGCTCATCGGCGCAGCGCTTCAGTTCCCTGGTAATCATCTCCGGATTTTTAATGTCCTTTTTGTACTTCATCTGGTGCTCCAGACTGGCCCAGGAATCCATGGCTATGGTGCGGAGCTGGATTTCCACAAAGAAATGGCCGGGGTTTCGTCCCTTCACGTCTTCAAAAGGCGCCTCCAGCTCGATAATCAGGTGGTAGCTGCGGTAACCGTTGGGCTTGGCGTTTTTGATGTAGTCCTTACCCTTTACAATGGTGCAGCCGGGGATGGAGCGGATGAAATCGATATTTTCGTAAATATCATTGAGAAAGCAGCACACAATGCGGATGCCTATGGCATCGTGGATGTCATAGAGGGCGGAGGCAGCGCTTTCCGGAAGACCTTTCCGGCGGCATTTCTCCCGCATGCTGTCCTCCGACTTGATGCGGTAAATCAGGTGCTCATAGGCCGCTTCCCCGGTCTCTTCCTTCCGCTTTTCACTGAAATCTTCAATTTGGGAAACGACAAAATGGAGGACTTGGGGCAGCGCGTCCTTCCAGGCGCCGTATATGGATTCGTTCATGGTCATGTCTCTTTCTACAAAAAATAAATCTTTCTTATTATACCATGGAAAAGGCAGGAACAGATAAATTTTCGGTTCCTGGTCAATTTCAAAAAGTGGTCGGGAAAATTTTGAGGGACACTGGAAATTTGTGGTTTGACTGCCAATAAGTTCCTTCCGCCGACCGGTATTTATTGCCGATTTCCCCAGCTGCGGCACGTACCAAGATTCTTCGCCTGCGGCTCAGAATGACGGGCGGGGAGGATAGCCCGTAATGCAGGCTCCTTTCTCAGAAAGGAGCTGGGCGGAGCCCTGAGGATAGGTCCGGATATTAAGCAGACTACTTTTCTTCAAAATAGGCCCCTGCGGGGCCTCGGATTTTCTACGAAAATCCGCTATCATCCGTCGCCTGCGGCGACACCTTCTTCCAGAGGAAGAAGGCTTTGGCTCTCCGAAATGTACCACTGGTGACACAAAGGCTAATCCCGTAACGTCTTGCGGCCCCTTGAGGGGAAGAGGGCCACGAAGTGGCGCAGGGGTGTACTACGCTGCAAGCCGAAAAGACACTCTCCGCTGCCCGGACTGCCAATCGGCAGCCTTCCCGCCGACCGGTATTTATTGCCGATTTTCTCAACTGCGGCGCGTACCGAGATTCTTCGCCTGCGGCTCAGTATTCTGGTCATATGTCAAGTCTTTTTTTTGAAGAAATTTATTGTTTTTTCTTAAAAAAGGGTAACCTT
>NZ_UPZP01000103.1 GCF_900538805.1 uncultured Dialister sp. | reverse complement strand
AGCCGAACTTTCGCCCCCTGCGCGCCAGCGAACACAACCCTTCTACACAACCCGCCGCGTCAGCGGCGCCCCTTTTTCTCTTTCGGGAATACAGCCCAGCACCCGGCGGACAGCCCCATTGCTTTTCCCCTGTTCTTCCCTCTATAATGAAGGAAAAGTTTTGTTTTCCCAGAAGGAAGGAGACCATCATGGAAAGACCTTATATTATATGTCATATGGAAACGAGCCTGGACGGCAAAATCATGGGGAAGTACCTGTGGCTTCCCGGCCCGGAGGGGGCGGAGGATTCCTTTTATGCGGTGCAGGGAAAATATAATTTCCAGGCCATCATCATGGGCCGCACCACCATCGATGACAACAGGACCCTGTACAAAAAGCCGGAAATCCATGAAAGTGCCGCTCCCGCAGCGGAGGGGGATTTCCTGACCGGTGCCAAAGGACCTTACCTCATCGCCCTGGACGGTCATGGGAAACTGGCCTGGGAGGAGAACCGGGCGGAGGAAAACGGAGTTTCCATGGACATCGTGGAAATCCTTACGGAATCTGCCTCCAACGGTTACAAAGATTTCCTCCGCCGGAAGGGTATCAGTTACCTGATCTGCGGCAAAGACCAGGTGGACCTTACTCTGGCCTGCAGGAAAATCAAGAACATCCTCCATGTGGACACCATGATTCTGGGCGGCGGCGGTGTACTGAACTGGAGTTTCATCCAGGCAGGGCTGGCCGATGAAGTGAGCCAGGTCATAGCGCCTGCCGCCGACGGCAGCAGCCATACCCAGACCCTTTTCATGGCAAAGGATGGGATTTCCAAAGACCAGCCCGTCCGTTTCAAGGCCCTTTCATCTGAAATCATGGCCGACGGCGCTGTGTGGATCCGCTGGAAGGTGAGGGAAAAGTCGGACTATGATTTTGACAGGGACCCCGATTTCCGGGCTGTGCAGGAAATGATTCATACCCATCGTTCATAATTTCAAGGAGGCCCCATGAAAGCCATCGTTATCGGCGCCACCGGCGCTGTAGGAAAGAACCTGGTGGAAGAACTCCTTTCCCGCAGGGAATATGAGAAAATCATCACCTTCACCCGCCGCCCTCTGGATATAAAAAGTGAAAAAATCGAATCCTGCATCATTGACTTCGACCGCCCGTCAGACTGGGCCCATCTGGTGAAAGGGGACGTCCTCTTTTCCGCCCTTGGCACGTCCCTGAAGCAGGCGGGTTCCAAGGAAGCCCAGTACCGCATAGACCATGACTACCAGCTCTCCTTCGCCAAAGCGGCCCGGGAAAACGGGGTGCCCCATGTGGTGCTGGTGTCCTCTTTAGGCGCCAACCGGTCTTCTTCCATTTTTTACTTAAAGCTCAAAGGCCTCATCGAAAGGGATGTGGAAGCTCTTCAATTTCCACAGCTTTCCATCCTCCGTCCCCCCTCCCTTATCCGGAAGCATGCCAAAAGGCCGGCGGAAACGGTTTCGGTGAAACTGTTCCAGCTGGCCAATGCCCTGGGCCTCTTCAAAACCATGGCCCCCGTGCCTACGGAAGCGGTGGCACGGAAAATGGCGGATTTAGGACTTGAGACAAAGAAGGGCGTGGAAATTCTGACAGGCCAGGAAACAAGGGGATAAAGCTGCCAAGCACCCTGCCGGCGCAATGATAAAGGATGTGAATCATTTATCATTGGCACTTATATCAAAAACCAATACTGTTGTTTTTTACCTTTTCTTTCTATGGTATAATGGGCATAGAAAGAGACAGCTGGCATCCTGGGGAGGAAAACGGCTCTCTCAGAATATTGTTATTTGAAAGGAGCCTTCCTCCATTGGATGGCTTTTTTCAATTGCTACTTTTAACAAGTGCAATAATGGCGACCACCAGGGCCGCGAAATTGATGATGACCATAAAGGCCTGATACAATTCTTGGCTCATAGTGAATCACCTCCTCTTACAGGAAGTAAGAGAAAGCCCTGCCAGCTGTCTCATGTAAATATTAACATGTTATTTAGAGATTTGGCAAATATTTCAAAAACAGGAGCAAGGTGTACATACGATATATCCATAGCATTTATTATTACGCTCTCAGGGCGCTGTATCTTTTTTACTGCGGCGACAGCCGCTGCCATTACTCTTTGAATCTGAAATCTAATACTTCACCTGCTGCATGAAACTTATTCATAGAGCCTGCTTACACAAGAACCCGCCGTCCGGAATCATCACCGGGACGGCGGGTTTTACTGTGTCTGTTTTTCTGTATCTGATTCTGTAAAGGTTCATTTCCCTAGGCGGCGCAGCTGCACCATCACCCTTTGAACCCTATCACTTTACATGGAGAAATGCTTTTTGGCAAATCCCATTTTCTGTACGATTTCCAAAGTTCCCAGGAAGGTGCCTTTTTTATCGCGAACGGCCATGTAGCGGACCAGTACCGGTTCCCCTTCCTTTTCCATCCACACGTCGAAGAGGTCCTGTTTTCCGCTGCGGAAGGAGTCGATGAGTTGGCGCACCATGGGCACCACCTTGGGCGGGTGGCAGGTGTAGACTTCCCTTCCCAGGGCGGTGGCGGGGCGGTTGAAGAGTTTGGGGGCGCCGTCGTCGTTCCAGTAGCGGTTGATGTCCCCCGCATCCACGAAGGTGATTTCCAGAGGCAGGGTATTCAGGAGGGCTTCCAGTTCCTTCACTTTAAGCTCCCCTGTGGGAAGGTGGATGACCCCTTCTTCCATGGAAATTTCCTTACGGCCTTCCAGGAAGGCGTCCTGCCATTTGGGCTGGGGGTCTATGAGGCAGGGCTCATAGCGGTCAAAGTCCCGGGCAATGTTCTTCCATTCTTCTTCCGTGAAATTTTTGGCGCAGAGGGGGAAGAGAATGTTATTTTCCTTATAAATCATTTCCTCGGCTCTGGTGAGGGCGGAGGAAAGGCGGTCCTTCCACTGCGGCGTTTCACGGATGGCGGCGCTTTTCTGGCCCTGCTTTTCCAGATTTCGCAGGCTGTCCCGGATTTCATCGTCCACGCTCCACATGACGTCGGAGGGGCCGGAGAAACCGTAGTTCAGTTTCAGAATGGGATAGAGCACATTCTTTTTATTGTAATGAAGGGAAATCCGGCGGAGCGCGGCCAGTCCTTCCAGCGGGTTGTCTCCCTTTTCCAGCGCTTCCCGCACCGTTTTCAGCTGTTTCCCGATGGCTTCATTTTCCAGGGAAAGGAGGGACAGCGGATGGCCCGGAATGGCTTTAAGCGCTTCGTAAAGGCCGTCGGCGCCGTCCTTCCGCTGCAGCATGGCAGCCGGCGAATGGCGGCCCAGGGATTCCTGCACCTTCGCTTCGGCGGCGGCAATTTTTTCCGCCCTGGTGGTGCCGTGGAAGAGGGCGGAGTGCACGTCGCAGAGCCGCTGCACGTCACGGAGGGGCACGCCGCCCTTCAGGAGGGACTGTTCAGCCAGTGCGATTTCCCCGGGGTCCACGTCCTTGAAATTCTTCACGAAATCCGCCCGCACGCTTTCCAGGTCTTCGCCTTTGGAAAGGCGGCTGATGTAGTCGGTGATTTTGGCGGTTCTTTCGCTGGCTGCGGGCTCTTCGGAAGGGGCCGGCGGTGTATCCGGCGTTCCGGCAAAGGAGCCGCCCAGGGTAAAGCCGTGGGCGGTGAGGGTGGAAATAATTTTCCCCATGTCAATGTGCATCATCATGGCGCCCTTGGGAATGGTCATGAAACGGCCCACCGTGTTGAGGGCTGTTTTTTCTGTAATGCGGGTAAAACCAAGCTCCTTCATAATGGGAACGAGCTCCGGATATTCCTTCACCAGGTCGTGTACGCTCTTTGTGAGATAGAGTATTTTCCGGTCTGCCATATATATCTCCTTTTCTGTGTTTCATAGATAATTTTCAATGGATAAAACCATTGTACCATGAAGGAAAGGGGATGTCACTATGGCGTTTACTTACATGCTCGTCCGCACTGCTTTGCGGCAGCGGGTGAAGATTTTTCCGAAGGCCCAGGCCGTGGCGGCGGTAAAGGCCATGCCCGGAGCCGCGGCAATCAGCATCAAAGTGAGGCCCTTGCCCAGGAGGAAGTACATGGCCAGCCGGGCCAGAGCAGTACCGACAGGGCCGGAGAAAATATAGAAAAATCGGTTAGACCCCGAAAGGAGCCAGAAAGCGCCGACTCCCAGGCGGAAGGACATCTGGATGGCCACATTCAGCAGATTGCAGGTGCCAAGGGAAAGTCCCATGAGGGACGCCAGAATGCCGGCGATAATGTACTTCTTGAATCCGAAAACGCCGCAGACAGCCACGGCAATGGGCGCAGACAGCTGGAACTCCGTGCCCGGCACAATGCCGGGAATGCGGAAGGTGCCGCTTACTGCAATCAGCACCGCCAGAAGGGCCGTCTCGCAGCAGTCCATGGCCATGGTTCTTTCTTTGTTGACGGATATGGTCTTTTCCATGATGGTCTCCTTTTTGGAACTTGAGGTTTGAGATTTGAGGGGACAGTAAGCTGCTGGAATGTATTCCCGAAGGTGCCCGCGCCCTTGGCGCGGAGGGGCGACAGCCCTGCGCTGGCGCAGGGGCTGAAGGTTGTGTTCGCTCCCGCTCAGGGGGCGGAGGAAAAGGTTCTTAAGATTGACCGGCCGTTGGCCGGAGGGTTCGGAGGGAAAGGTTCTTAGGTTTGACGCAGCCTGTGGCTGCGAGGGTTGTGGATAGCCGCCTTTGGCGGCTATGCTTATGAAGTCAGCGTTACGGGAATATCTTTCTTATGCTTTCGTCGCCCTAAACATGGCGGTGAGTTAGCCACCTCTGGTGGCTTTCCCCCCTTTGGTGCCTCTTTTCCCTCGCTCGCAGGGTGGTTGTACGGTTTTCCCACGGGCGAAAGCCCGGTTGTAACGGTTTTCTATAAACTGGCGGCAAAGCCGCCCACCACAACCCTCAGCCACGTAGTGGCTGTCAAACTTTAGAACCCTAAGAACCTTCGGCCCGAAGGGCCGTTAACCCTTCTATACAACACAACCTGCGGCGCCAGCCGCGCCCCCCTTCCCTTTATTCAGAATCAAGGTCAAGTGTCGTTAGTGAGACATTCCCTCATCACCTCCACCGCCCGGTCCAGTTCTTCCCTTGTATGGGCGGCGGTGACGGTGAGGCGGATGCGGCTGGTACCGGCAGGAACCGAGGGCGGACGGATGGCGGAGAGGAGGATGCCCCGTTCCCGGCAGCGGGCGGCGTATTCCATGGCCGCTTCTTCTCTTCCCATGACGATGGGGATGATGGAGGTGTCGCCGGGGAGGAAGGAAATGCCCGCTTTCCTGAGTTTCTCCTTCATGTATGCCGTGTTTTGGCGGAGAGCGCCCATGTATTTCTCCGGATTTTTTTCCAGAAGGCGGAGTGCCGCAAGGGCGGCGGCGCCGGTGGAGGCGGCAATGGAGGTGGAGAAGATGAAGGGACGGGAGCAGTTCCGGAGGTAGTCGGTGATATTTCTGTCGGCGGCGGCAAATCCCCCTTCGGCGCCCAGGGATTTGGACAGGGTGCCTACCTGGATGTCGATGCCCTCCATGTGGTAGTATTCCGCCGTGCCCCGGCCGGTTTCACCGATGACCCCGGTGGCGTGGGCGTCGTCCACGATGAGGCAGGCTTCGTATTTTCCCTTCAGCTTCACCAGGGATGGCAGGTCCGCCACGTCGCCGTCCATGCTGAACACGCCGTCGGTGACGATGAAGCGCTGCCCCGCCGTTTCCGTTTCTTGAAGGAGCTTTTCCAGGGCCCCCATGTCGGAGTGGGGATAGACCTTGACGGCGGCCCTGGAAATCCGGCAGCCGTCCACAATGCTGGCGTGGTTCAGGGCGTCGGAGAAAATCACGTCCCCCGGTCCCGCCAGAGCATAGAGGACGCCCAGGTTCGTCATGTAGCCCGTATTGAAAATGACGGCGTCCTCTTTATGTTTGAAATGGGCGATTTCCCTTTCCAAATCGGAAAGCTCAAACACCGCGCCGCTGGTGAGGCGCGCTCCGCCGGAGCCGGTGCCATAGGAAATGGCAAGCCCTGCGGCCTTTTCCACTTCCCTTTCATGGGTCATGCCCAGGTAATCGTTGGAGTTGAAGACGATGTACTCCTTCCCCTGCCGGTCCACCCCTTTGGAGGCGGTCACCATGCGGAGGTCCGAAACTTTGCGGAAACGTCCTTCCGTTCTGATTTCATCCAGCTTTTTAGAAATATCACTGAGCTTCATGGGGCAGCCTCACAAGAACGGTCTGGTTCTGCATGTAATCATCGTAGGCATCCATATCGGTGCCCGGTTTCACGAAGAACACCCGGCCTCCCACGGGGTCACCCATGTCCTTCATCACCGTAATGCGGCCATACCCGAATTTCCGGGAGCCCACGTAGCCGGTGACATAGTCCGGGTCGTCGGACCAGCAGAGCTCCGCCACCGTGCCGGGAGCATAGGCCACCTTCGACGCCAGCACCAGCGCTTCCCGGGGATGGTCGCCGCCAAGTCCCTTCTTCCCCATGATTTCATCGTACAGGGCGGTGTCCTCGCAGTCCATATTGCTGCAGCGCACGCCCCGTTCATGGCGGTCATCCAGCCGCTTCCCCGTGACGGCATCCATGACGATGGCGCCCCGCATGCTGTCGGTAAGGGACTCCAGCTCGTGAAAGGCACTTTGGATGGCTGCCTGGCTTACGCCGATGCGGGCCAGTTCCCTTTTGGCCGTTTCCCGCCCCTCTTCCTTCGTGGACGTATTCATCTGGTAAATAGGAATCATGGGACAATAGGTAATGGACTGGGGCTTCACCTCTTCCACCTTCACCTGGATGAAATCGGCGGCGCCCCGCTCATGGGTCCTGGCCCGGCGCAGCATGGCAATCACGTCCGCCTCCACCTGGTCCTCCGGCACGATTCTTTCCGCACCGGAAATATGACGGCCTCCCTCTCCATGATAACCGCCAAGACTGGAACGCATTTTTATACTGTACAGCAACGAAACCACTCCTTTTGTTAACTTAATATAGCTTTATTGTCAACTGCAAGGGCATAAAATAATCCGAAGTTATCGCACTTCGGCTGTTGTTTTTTAGTGTAAAACTGTTAACTGTTATTTGTCAAGATGGAAATATTATTTAGCTTACAATACAAGAAAAGAGTTACTTTGGAAAAAGAGTCATTGGAGGTGTTGGGATATATTCTCATGTGTTATGAAGGGTTCAGAAGGTGTGCGCCAGTTCGGCGTGTATAGTATAGTCCGGTGAAAGCCCGGGCCCGGCAAAGCCTAGCA
>NZ_UPZP01000102.1 GCF_900538805.1 uncultured Dialister sp. | reverse complement strand
TCTCACGTGATTTTCGGGTCGCTATCGCTCCCCTGCAAATCACGTTCGCTTGCCACCCCTATGCAGGGGGCAGAATAAAACCTCTACGCTTACCTGTCGTATCATATTGCACCATGCTGAGCACCCATAGTCCCACCAGCGAAGCTGGGGGGAAGGTGGTGCCGACAGGCACCAAAGGGGGCATTTCCTCCATGCTGCTTTTGCAAGTTTGGCCACCTACGGTGGCCACCCCCTATCCGGCTGCGCCGGACTTCCCCCTATTCAGGGGGCAGAATAAAACCTCTCTACCCTTACCTGCTGTTTCATGTGGCACCATTGCCCAGCGTCCATAGTCCCACCGCTTTAGCAGGGAGAGGCCAGTTTTTTAGGGAAGCGCGGCTCCTTCAGGCCGTAGACCTTTTACTTTTCCCTCTCTCTTTTATTCTCATACATTTTCCCATCGATGACGCCCAGCATTTTTTCCATGGGTGGGAAGGGGGCGGTGAAGACGGCATGGCCCAGGGAGACGGAGAGGTTTCTCCGTTTAAAGCCTTCCTTGATGGCTTCTGCCATGGCCGCTGCTCCCTGTTCATCCATGTCCGCTGCCACGGCGAGGAATTCGTCGCCGCCCAAGCGATAGGTATGGGTAAGACCCGCTTGTTCGGCCAGAGCGCCGGCGGTGTGGCGGATGGCTTCGTTGCCGCTGTGGTGGCCTTTCCGGTCGTTGATTTTCTTCAAATTGTCGATGTCGCAGTAGAAGAAGGCGGTTTTTGTGCCTTCGGGGATGGATGCGGCATAGTCTTCAAAGGCCCTGAGGTTGCCGGCACCGGTGAGTTCGTCGGTGTGGCCGAGGCGGTACATTTCTTTCAGCATGTCCCTGTTTCTTACCAGGATGGCGAAGATGCGGGTGAGGGTACGGAGAAGGAGGCCGCCGCCTTCGAAGCATTCGGGAGCGGGGTTCACGATTTCGATGAATCCCAGCCGCTGTCCCTGCAGGGTGAGGAGACCTGTGGCCATGCTCCTGAGGCCCTGCACATAGACCTTTTGCATACCCAGGTTTTTCGCCATGCGGGGTACGTCGTTTTCCAGCACGATTTCCCTCTGCTGCAGGTAGTCATAGAAGGGGCGGACTTTTTCTTTGGAAATATGCTGCAGTTCGTCTTTTCGGGCGGGCAGGGAGGGCCTGGTCCATTCGTAGGTGCAGTGAAGTTCCTTCTCATCTTCTTCCATGATGAGGATGCGTTCAGCCTTCAGGAAACCGGCCATTCTTTCCATCATTTTCAGGAGTCCCTTTTCCGGATCCTTTTCCGAAAGCCCGGCGGCAATGATGTCGTTGGCCTGCACTTCCCGATAGATTTGTTCATTTTCATGAAGGTAGTGGGAGAGATAAGTCTGCAGGCCGATGGACGTATTGAAACGGACAGTCTTTCCCCTCCAGGAAACCAGGGTTTCCCGCATAAGGAAATCCACGCCGGTGGTGGGATTGTGGAAAATCCAGGTTTCAAACCGGTCTCTCTGAAGGTTAGGCACCGGGCAGAAGCTACAGGGCGCTTTGCCGTCTCCCCAGAGTTCATAGCATTTCTTTCCCTGCCAGTGGTAGTCATCAGGGAATCCCGAATTTTTCATCATGGCCCGGTTTACATAAAGCACTTCCCAGGTCTTCGGGTCCGTAATGGTTACGGATTCATCGGCTTTGTCGAATTTCTCCCTTTCAAAGACGATGCGGTCGCCGGACTGCAGGGATTCTCCGTAGTGGTGCTTTTCTCCCACCGCCAGCCGGTCGGTGAGGAGCTGCAGCATGCCGTCGATGCTGGATGTTTCTTTGCGGCTCACCATGGCATACTGCAGGTAGAGGGTGACGGAGGCCCCTTTGATTTCCGTGATGTCATGAATCCGATTCGCTGCATGGAGGAGTCTCTCTTCCATATCCTCATGGCCCTCTTTTTTGAAGAAGAAAATGAAGGAGGATGTGCTGATGCGGGAGAGGGACATGTCCAGGCGGCTCACGGTGGAAAGGATTTCCACCACCTTTTCCAGAAGGGCCTTATGGACCTCTCTGCCATAGGCATGCTCCACCTCATCCATGGCAGGCACGTTCACCTGCACCGCCATGTATTCTTCCCGGCGGTGCTGGTAGTTGTCCTCATACTTCAGTGCCGCCGCAATCATGCCCCGATAGGAAGCAAGGCCGGTCTCGCTGTCCACGAAGGAGAGCCGCCTTTCTTCTTCCTCCAGTTCCTTTTCTTCGGACATGTCGTGGAAATATCCGGCAAGACCTACGATTTTCCCGCCGTCATACACGGGGAATTTCGTGGCGGCAATGGATTTCAAACGGCCTCTGACCAGACAGCTGCCGATGGCGTGACGGACCGGTACGCCCAGAGCCAGCACTTCCTTTTCTATCTGTTTGAATGGTTCATTATCCACGTGCCATTCCATTTCCTCGTCCGTCTTTCCCAGCACCCGGTCAGACGTAAGGCCATAGTAGGAAAGGAAATCCCGGCTCACTGCCACGAAGCGGCGATTCTTATCCTTCACAAACCATTTGATATAGCTATGCTCCTGAAAGGCGGAAAAGACGGCGGCCTTCTTTCGCCATTCATCGGTAAACCGGTCTTCAGGCACCACAAAGGAATGGACATAGGTATCCAGGATGGCCTTTCTGTCCCAGGTCCTTTCGATACTGGCATTCTTCACCACCAGCAGAATATCCTTCTCCTCCGTGCGGTAAAGGATATAGGCTTCCAATTCCTTCCAGGCATAACGCCCGTCACTTTCCCTGACGCGGAACATTTCGCAGGGAGCGTAGCGGTTTTTCTCTGTGCCCAGGCTGTAAAGCACGTCGGGCTTGACGAAATGAAGGAAGCGCTCCCGGTCTTCGGGGAAAATCTTTTTCTTTGCATACCGGGAAAGTACATCCTCCGCCGGTATCCTGTCCCCCGGCCGGGCAGTTGCGCAGGCCGTTTCCAGGATTTCCAGCGTTCCCTCCTTCACATGGTACAGGCTGACTTCCTCAGAAAGCGCAATGGTGCGGCGCAGCAGGCTGTCAAAGTTTTCCGCCATCTTTATTTTCTCATCGGACAGGAGATTGTACACCGAAGATTCCCCGGCATAGAGACCTTCATCCCCTGCCAGAATCTCGCCGGAAAGCTGGAAATAGAGACCATTGTCCATGAAGGTCATGGTCTGCCTGTCCCGACAGTCCATAAGCCTTTTCACGAAAGCAAGGATTTTATCCCGCAGCGGGAAATCGGGATTCCGGAGAGACCGGTTGATTTCTTCCACCGAAGAAATAGATGTGCCTGCCAGATTCTTCTTATGAGCCTCATTCTGGTACAGCATGGTCAGATGGCGTCCACGGCCCACATACAGGGCCACCGGTTCGTGGGTCACCACATTCACCAGTCCCAGCCTGTTAATCACCGCTTCCTCCGCAGCGCTTTCCATTTCCACATTTCTTTCCTTCATCCATCTTTCTATGTCCGCCCAGGGAAGAGGACGGCTGTAGAAATAGCCCTGTATTTTCTCGCAGCCCATATTTTTGAGGAAATCCACCTGCTCTTCCGTCTCCGCCCCTTCCGCCAGGGTGTGGACCCCCAACGTCTTGGCCATGACCACGATGGATTTGATAATTTTCCTGCTTCTTTCATTGAAATGGCGGAGGAAGGACATATCGATTTTCAATTCATCCAGGAAGAAATTGTGGAGCACATTGAGGGAAGAATAGCGGCTGCCGAAATCGTCCAGCCAGCACTCATAGCCGGCCCTGCGGAAATCGGCGATGGCCTTTTTCAATAATTCCTCACTCTTCACCAGGGCGGACTCGGTGATTTCAATGCGGAGAAGTCTTCGTGGCAGCTGATAGCTTTTCACCACTTCTTCCACGTCCGCCAGAGGATTTCCCGTTTCAAAATCCACACGGGACAGGTTGATGGACACCGGTACCACCGGAAGGTCATTATCCCTCCGGAATGCCAGGAACGCCGCCACCTGCTCCAGAATATACCGGTCCAGCTTATAAATAATGCGGGCATCCTCCAGTACCGGGATGAAAAGGGACGGCGTCAGGAGTCCCTTTTCCGGATCCTCCCAGCGGGCCAGGGCCTCCATGCCGCAGAGTTTTCCCGTCAGCGTGCGGATCACCGGCTGGAAATACACCTTGATATGCTTTCCGACAAGGGCCCCGTCGAAATGGCGCAGCACATAGGCCCTATTCTCCAGCTCCGTGCCCATAGAACCTTCATACACCACAAAGCTCTTCGACCCGTCTTTCTTGATGGAGTCGCAGGCAATCTTCGCCATATCAAAGGCATTGCGCAAAATGGAAACCGGCGGCATTTCAAGGCCAAAATCGCAGATGCCTGCCTTCAGCTGCACGCTGGGGTCATCGATATACCGGTTCACTTCCTGCATCATGGCGGAAAGCCCCTCAGGCAGCCGGCTCCTCGACCCCAGGAGGAAGAAATTGTCGCTGCCCTGATGGCTGGCCAAATCGCCGGGGAAATAGCGGCTCAAGGCCTCCGCAATTTTCTGCAGCAGATAATTTCCTGCCTCCCTGCCGCGGGAAGCGTTGTAAAATTTGAAATTGGTGAGATTGAAATACATGGGGCAGTGCACGCCGAACTCTCCCCTATCCTTATCTGCCCTCGCCGCCTCCAGCGCCTTCTTCAGGAACACCGGATGGGACAGGAGCCCCGTCAATGGATCCCGGAGGGTCAAAGAAGAAATCACCTTTTTCGGCACCAGGCTCAGGATCCACACCGCCCCCGCCTTCGGCAGCACCGACTGTGCCAGCGCTCCCTGCAGACGGCGGAAATGACCGTCCCTGGTACGGCAGTTAAAGGATACATAATACTGCCCCTCCCCCACCTTCCGGGCAGAAGAAGCATCCACCTCCGAAAGAGGCCGGTAATCCGAAAGCTCCACCATACCCCGGAAGGAGCAGCCGGTAAAGGACAAAAACTCCTCAAAGCTGTGGCACTTGTACATGCGAATCAGCGAGCGGTTCGCAAAAAGGATGTCCTCCTTCCCGTTGTCTCTGATAACACAGATTCCTTCGGGAAGATCATCAAAATGGAAATCAAAAGGTGCGGATTCTTTCATCATGGTCATGCCTCGGAATAAATGAATGGAAAAGAGCTGCGGCTTACGCCGCAGGTTATGGCCGCCTACGGCGGCAGGTTGTATAAAAGGGTTGTGTTCGCTTCGCTCAAGGGGCAACAGCACCTTCGCCGCTGAGGGCGGTGAATAGCCGTTTCGCAGCAGGGCGCAATAGGGAAAACATGCAAACCAGGCTGCGCCTGTGGGAAATGCACCCCTACCCCCGTAGAGGGGAAGTTTGCGTTACTCTTACCGTCTGTGTCATGTGGCACATTGCTCAGCATCCATAGTCCCACCAGCTATGCCGGGGTGGCAAGCGAACACGATTCGTAGGGAGCCCTTGGGCGACTGAGAATCGTGTGAGACGCTTTCCCGTGGAGGAAGGTGGTGCCGACAGGCGCCAAAGGGGGGCGCCGCCCTGCCGCGAAGCGGCCCCCTTCCACCACTAACGTGGTCCCCCTCCCCCTGCAAGCAGGGGGAGGCAAGTTCTGAGGAAAGGCGCCGCAGGCGCCCACCTTCCTTGCCGCGCAACGGCCACAACCTTTGAGCGGAAGCGAACTCAACCTGCCTGCGGCAGCAGGCCATAACCTGCCGCGCCAGCGGCGCCCCTTAGGCCGCTATAGCGGCCTATATCACATTTCATCATGGACGATGGTATTTCTTCCTTTTTTCTTTGCCTCAAACATATACCCGTCAGCCCGGGCGATGATGGAGTCTATGGTGTCCCCCTCCCTGGCGGCGGTGATTCCTACGGACATGGTGACGTGGAGGGGGCCCGAGTCGTGATGGATGAAGGCGCGGCTCACGGTCTGCTGGAAGCGGGCGGCAATGGGAAGAATGTCGGTGCGGTTCTTGATGGGATAAATACCGATAAATTCCTCTCCGCCCCAGCGGCCTATGGTATCGGTTTTACGGATGGCACCGGTGGCAGCTTTGGCAAACATTTTCAGCATGGCATCCCCCGCCTGGTGACCATAGCGTTCATTAAAATCGTGGAAATGGTCGATATCCGCAAAGAGCACCGCGAAGGGTCTGTGCAAACGGTGGAATTCAGAGAAACGGAGCTGCAGGGCTGCATGGAGGAACATACGGTTCGGCAGGCCCGTCAGCGGATCATGGTAAGCCAGGGAATACAGATTCTGTACAATGCGGGTTTCCCGGTCCAGGAAATTCAGAATTTCAAAAATTTCCGCCACCAGCTTGATATGCCCTTCCTCATCGGTAAGAGGAACGAAATGGGCACTGATGACCACCATGTATCCCTTCTTGTGGGTAAAAACCAGTTTCTTTGAAAAAGGCTCCTTCTTGTCCATGCAGTGCAGAAGAGGACAGTAGGTTTCGCAGAGCGGCGTCCCCACCTCATCCATATGGTTCAAATCCGTATCAGGGCAGCGCCGCCCCACCATTTCCCCGGCACTGTATCCGGTAATATGCTCCGCCTCTTTATTCCAGTACACAATGGTACGATCTGGCTTCACTATGTATACTCCATAGGGGAAATTTTCTACCAGCTGAAAGAAATCCTTTTCATTAACCAAGGCAGCATTCCCTCCCTTCCTTTATTACAGTTTGTTTTTTAAGCGTTTCTATAATACATATCTTATAATTTCCGCATACCGATTGCAAGTCCGAGACGCTCAGCCTCTCCCGCTTTCATCTCCAGCACCGAAGACGCCTTCATGCACGCCGAGAGACCTATCCAGGGATGAAGATGAGAAACGATTTTAACGATGGTCATGGAGGAATCAAAATACACCGCATCAATGGCAAACCTCATAAAGCACATGTGAATGCTGTTCGTGGACCGAAGAAACAGCCCCTTGCCGGAGGGAAGGGGGGCGCGGAGCATGAGCCCCTTAAACCGGGCCCACCAGCTCACCGCCATCTCCACGGAAATGGAAATCTCCGGATGGTTTTCAAAAGACCAGACTTCTTGTTTCAAGATGATTTCTCCTATAAAAAAGACCGTGAAGGGATTCACGGGGATAGGGCCGCTCCGCGGCCCGGGTTCAGAGGGTTCAGAGGGTTCAGAGGAAAAGGTTCTTAAGATTGACGGCCCTGCCGGGCCGAGGGTTCTTAAGTTTGATGGGCCCTCTGGGCCCAAGGGTTGTGGTGGCGCCCTGTCAGGCGCATTTTATATTCCGCTTCGCGGAGCTTTGTTGTCCCACCGCTTGCGGGGTGGCAAGCGAACACGATTCGTAGGGGAGCGACAGCGACCTGAGAATCGTGTGAGACGCTTTCCCGTGGAGGAAGTTGGTGCCGACAGGCACCAAAGGGGGGCACCGCCGCAGGCGGCATCATACTGGCGCCGCAGGCGCCCA
>NZ_UPZP01000101.1 GCF_900538805.1 uncultured Dialister sp. | reverse complement strand
CAAAGAATACTCCTGAGTGTTTGGATGAGTTGTGCAAGATAATCAAACAATTCCTTCAGAAACTTCCGATAGAGCAGTTAATGCAAAGGAAAAGAAAGAATCGTTCAATGTAACCTTAGATCATCAGTTTAATGAAAATTGGACATTGAGCCTTGCGTACACCTATCTGCATGATAAATGGGAAGCTAAGCATGGTGAAGAATTCGATCCTGATATCAGCTTAAATGAAAACAGCAATGTAAATACCATGATTAACAAATTGCGTCCGGCAAATCATTATACTGCCAATCTGTCCTTTGAAAAAGGGAAATGGTATACAGGCCTTTTAGCCAACTGGTACACAGGCTGCAGCACAGAAGCCTTCACGCATAAGCGGGCATTAGTGCTTGATTGGAATTTGAACTATGAAATTAACAAAGACATTTCTACATACGTAACAGTTACAAATTTAACAAATCAGGCTTACGAAAATGCTTATTCTGCCTATAACGGAAAAGGCGCTGCTCCACAGCCGGGACGTGCATGGATGTTTGGCGTAAAATATAAGTTCTAATCTGATTAGTCCTTTAATCATGTGTTACACAGCAAAGTGCGTCTATTTATATAGACGCACTTATGTCTGTTTTATGTTTGAGGCGCTCTATATGCATTATAAAATTCTAGCAGGAATAACGGTCATATTTTGTCTAATGCCTTTCATGTATAGCTTTGATGCACAGGGCATCCAAAATAACAATATTGCTTTATTGGGAAATGCGCATATTAGTCCTGTAAGAAAGGTAAAATCATATTCATTAGAGGAAAAGAAAACCATATTAGTGAAAAAATATGAACTTGCAGATGATGAGGTGGACAAACTTCTTCGATTGGATATGCCATTTCGTGAAGTGGATAGGTTATGCTTTTACGCCTATATGTCTCAGAAATCGATTGACGAAGTGGCCGCTTTAAAAAAGGACTGCCCATGGGATAGAGTTGTATATTTATTAAATATTACACCACAGGAGTATCATGACCGCCGTTTAAAACTTCGGGCTCATTGGATTCATGAGTGGTGGGGATTTGATGAAAATCAATCTTATGAGGCGATGAATCATGGCTATCCGATGCATTATGTAAAAATTGCATGGATTCTTTCTGTACATACAGGAAAGGACATGAGATTTTTCTTGAAGGACAGGAAAGCTTCGGAAACTTGGCCACGGTATTGCATGCGTACATTAGGTATTACAGAAGAGACGTACAATTCATGGATAGGCGAATATCGAAATCCTACCTATATTCCTGGTAAAAGATAAAAAGTATGAAAAAGATATCCATTAAATATATGGCAGCAGCGCTCAGCGCAGTCATGGCGATTTCCCTCTTTTCCGCCTGCGCACCGGTGGTGAAGGAGGGGGCTTCTTCTTCTCCGGCGGAGATTGCTTCGGAGGGACGATTTCCTGTGACCCTTTCTTCCCTGAATTCGAAGGGGGAGATGGAGGAGGAGACTTTTACGAAGCCGCCGGAGCGGGTGGTGGCGGTTTGGCAGAATTCCATTGAGACCCTGCTGGCTCTGGGGGTGGGGGATCGGATTGTGGCGGGCATGGGGATTCCGGATGCGAAGTATCTGCGGCCGGAGTACCGGGAGGCTTATGAGAAGATTCCCTATAGGAGCCTGGAGAATCTGGACCTGGAGACGGTGACCATGATGAATCCGGATTTCATCGTGGGCTGGGCGTCCACGTTTTCGCCCAAGGTGCTGCGGGATACGGATTACTGGCACGGGCGGGGTGTGCATACCTATATTTCCGCCGATTCTTCGGCGAAGGAGCCGGTGAAGACGGTGGAGAATGAGTACCGGGACATTCTGAACATGGGCCGGATTTTCGGCCGTTCTGAGAGGGCGGAGGAAATTGTGCAGCACATGAAGGATGAAATCGGACGGGCGGAGGAAACGGCCCGGAAGACGGGGCGCCATCCCCGGGCGCTGATTCTGGAGCGGCAGGGGAAGTCTCTTACGGTGTATGGAGAGAAGACGCTGGCGGGGAATATCCTGAAGGCCATGGGCGGCGAGCTTCTGCAGCCTTCTTCCCGGGACATAAGCCGGGAGGAGCTGATAGATCTGAATCCCGATGCCCTTTTCCTGGTGGTGATAGAGTCTGATTATGAGAGGACCGATGAGGTGCTGTCCTATTTCTATGAGGATGAGGCCCTGCAGAATGTGGACTGCATCAGAAATCGAAATATCCACGTGCTTCCGCTGTATGCGGTTTACAGTGCTGGAGTGAGGATGTCCGACGGCATTGAGCTGGTGGGGAAAGGTTTGTATGGAGAGGACTGGTAGGGACATGTATTTTCCTTTATTTATTCATATATATCAGGAGTTTATATGAGACGAATGGCAGCAAATCTGGGATTCGGATTTTTTCTTCTTATTCTGGTATGCCTTCTGGGGGCGGCCCTGTTCTGGGCGCTGTCTATCGGCACGGTGAAGCTGCCGCTGCCGGTGATTTATGACGCGGTGGCGGGGCAGCTGACCGGAGGGCTTCCCATTGAGGCGCCGGGGCAGGGGACGGTGCATGATATCGTCTGGCTCCTCCGGCTTCCGCGGCTGGTGCTGGCGGCTCTGGTGGGGGCAGGACTTTCGGTGTGCGGCGTGGTGATGCAGGCTATTGTGAAGAACCCCCTGGCGGACCCTTATATCCTTGGGATTTCCTCCGGCGCCTCCCTTGGCGCCACGGCGGCCATCCTTCTTGGGGTAGGCGCTTTTCTGGGGCCCAATTTCGTAGGTATAGCCGCCTTTATCGGTGCCATGGCCATTTCCGTGGCGGTGCTCTTTATTTCCAATCTGGGCGGCCGGTCGTCGTCGGTGAAGCTGCTTCTGGCAGGCATGGCGCTGTCGGCGGTGTGCTCCGCTTTTTCCAGTTTCATCGTGTACTTTGCCAATGACAAGGACGGCATCCAGACCATTACGTACTGGCTCATGGGCAGTCTGGCCGGGGCGCGGTGGAATGAGCTGGCGGTAATCGCACCTATCGTCATCCTGTCGGTGCTTTTTTTCTGGACCCAGAGCCGGGTGCTGAATCTCATGCTTCTGGGCGATGAGGCGGCCATTACCATGGGCACGGACCTTCATGTGTACCGGCAGGCCTATCTGCTGGTGAGTTCCCTCATTGTGGGATTTGCGGTGTATTCGGCGGGGGTTATCGGCTTTGTGGGCCTTATCATTCCCCATGTCATCCGCATGGTGGTGGGGCCGGACCATAAGCGGCTGGTGCCGGTGTCCGCCCTGGTGGGCGCCATTTTCCTTGTCCTCTGCGACGGCCTGTGCCGGATTATCATTCCCCACACGGAGCTCCCCATAGGACTTCTCATTTCCCTCATCGGCGCTCCCTGCTTTATTTATCTCATGATCAGCAGGAGCTATGGCTTTGGAGGTGGTGAATAATGGAGATTCTGGCAGAAGCGGTGAAGTATTTCATTGGAAAGAAGGAAATACTGAAGGGCATCGACCTGCATTTGAAGCCGAAGGAGTTTCTTGGAATCATCGGTCCCAACGGCAGTGGGAAGAGTACCTTTTTGAAATGCGTGTATCGGGTGCAGAAGCCTTCCGGCGGACGGATCCTTTTCAACGGCCGGCCGCTGGATGAGCTGTCCTACCGCCAGTCTGCCTTAATGCTGGCGGTGGTGGCGCAGCACAATTACTACAATTTCGATTTCTCCGTGCTGGACGTGGTGCTCATGGGCCGCTCTCCCCACAAGAAGATGATGGAGCGGGATAATGAGGAAGATTACCGTCTGGCCCATGACGCACTGGAAGTGGTGGGGCTTAAGGGCTTTGAAAAAAGAAATTTTTCCACCCTCTCCGGCGGCGAGCAGCAGCGTGTCATTCTGGCCCGGGCCCTCACACAGGGCAGCGAATGCCTGGTGCTGGATGAGCCCACCAACCATCTGGATATCAAGTACCAGCTGGAAATCATGGATATCGTGAAGTCTTTGAACCATACGGTCATTGCGGCGATCCACGACCTGAATATCGCCTGCATGTACTGCGACCGCCTCATTGCCATCCGCAAAGGGGAGGTGGTGGGCATAGGCACGCCGAAGGAACTTCTGACCCCGGATTTCATCAAAGACCTCTATGACGTGGACTGCCGCATCCAGCATTTCGACGGCGGATGGATGAATATCGTCTATATCCCCAAACACTGGAGCATGGCAGAGGAGGACAAAAAAGAACTGGGTGTATAAGAAAGGAGAAACCTATGAAACGTATCGTCATGCTGACCTGTCCCAAGGCAGAAAATGTGTGTACCGGCGGAGGCTGCTTTTCCGCCCTGAACAGCCGGACCAAGGCCTTTGCGCCCTACAAGGGAGAAGAGGTGAAAGTCCTGGCCTTTATGAAATGCAGCGGCTGCGGCCACTTCCCCGGGGAGGACAAGGGACTGGATGAAAAAATCCAATACATCCTGGACCGCCGCCCCGACGTGGTCCACCTGGGCATCTGCTGCTGCCATGATGCGAAGGAAAAGGAACTGTGCCCGGAAATTATGGCGGTGTGCCGGATATTTGAAGACCATGGGATTTCCGTGGTGCGGGGGACACATTCGGTGTTTTGATACGCCCGGAGGGCGTGGTCGGGATCGGGACCGTGGTCGGGATCGAATAGCCCCGCCTCCCACCGTCATCCGGGGTCGGTCAGCCGACAATCGGAAGGTCCCTCTAAATTTCTCGTTTCCCCTTGAGGGGAAGTGCCACGAAGTGGCAAAAGGGTGTACGAGGTTAAGAATAACAATGTTGCTCCATTGCTGCTCTACGCAGGGCCAACTTCGGCTGACTTGGAGACCCTCTGCAGGGTCTCCACAAAGCGAAGGATCTCGGTAAGAATAGTAAGTGATGTCAATGTCGATAAATACTAGTCGGCGGGGCGGCAGTATCCCTGTAGGGGCCTGCGCCTTCGGCGCAGAGGGGCGTATGGCATCCATCGGGCCTTCGGCCCTCGGTGCCAAGGGTTGTATAGAAGGGGTGCATCGCTTCGCTCAGGGGAAAAGGCCGTGGTGGGCGGCTCCGCCGCCAGTTTGTAGAAAACTTTCACAACCGCCCTTCGGGCGAGGGAAAACATGCCAACCGCGCCTTCGGCGCGTGGGAAATGCACCCCTTCTGCCTATGGCACCTCCCCCGGAGGGGGAGGTTTTAGCGGCGCTATGCCTTGAGTTGCTTTTGAGTTTAAAAGCTGAGCGGAGAGCAAACTTCCCCCTCCGGGGGAAGTGGTGGCACCAGCCACCGATAGGGGTGCATTTCCAACGGGCGAAGCCCGGTCGGCTTGTTTTCTCATCGCGCCAAGGGCGCGGTTGTTTGGTTTTATCATCATGGCGCCCTTTATTTTTAAAGGCGCCTACCACAACCCTCAGCCCGAAGGGCTGTCGCCCCCTGAGCGAAGCGAACACAACCCGCCGCCGTTAGGCGGCCATAACCTCCAGCCCCGCAGGGGCTGGCCACCTTCCCCTCTGACAGAAACATGAGCGAAAGATTAGCGAAATATTATTTGACTAACCACCATTAAAATGATAATCTTGATATGAATGTTAGAGACTTAGGATAGCCCATTAATAGTTTTCATTTTCCAGGAGGTATTGAATGGATTTTCTGCATTTGTTCCGTGCCGGCGGTTTTATGATGTATCCGCTGATTCTTTGTTCTTTGATTGTGGTCGCTATTTTTATCGAGCGGTTCCGTTTCTACCGGGCCAGCCGGTCCGATGTGCAGCAGCTTTCCCAGGTGATTCCGGAGTATCTGGAGCGGCGGGATTATGAGGGGCTGAAGGCGGTCCTTGCAAAGGACAGCGGGATTCCGGCTTCTGTAGTGCTGGCAGGGGTGGAGCATATGAACCTCAAGGTGGACCAGACGTCGCTCATCGAAGGGGCTGCTTCCCATGCTGCCGGGCTTTTAAAGAATTACCTGAATTACCTGGATGTCATCGTCACCCTGTCGCCGCTCATGGGGCTTCTTGGTACGGTTATCGGCATGATTGGTTCCTTTAATGTACTCTCCGTTTCCAATGGCCAGCCCTTTGCGGTGACCGGCGGTGTGGCGGAGGCTCTGGTCTGCACGGCTACGGGCCTCTTCGTGGCTATCATTGCCCTCATTGCCTATACCTATCTGTCCCAGCAGGTGAGCAATTTCGTTTCCCAGATGGAGAAGCTGGGGACCCTGTATTTGGCAATCGTAGAGGCGAAAGAGTAATGAAACTGGAATCGATGAATGTGGAGAAGAAGCCGAAGATTATGATTATCCCGATGATCGATATCATTTTCTTCCTCCTTGTCTTCTTCATGATGAGCATGCTGTCCATGGTGGTGCAGAAATCCATCAACCTGAACCTGCCCCAGACCGCCACGGCCAAGGTGAATGTGGAAGAGACTCTTCCCATCAGCATTACCTCCGACGGCACCATTTATGTGGAAAAGGAAAAGATTTCCAAGGACGATTTTCACCGCCGCATGGAAATCGAAAAGAACCGTAATCCGAACCTGGCCGTGGTACTTCGGGCGGATTCGAAATCGGAACATGGAGATTTTGTATTTGTACTTGACCAGTTGAAATCTGTAGGTATCAGCAAGGTGGGCATTGCTACAGAGTCCAAGACCGGTCAGAACCAGTAAAGAGGTGGTCCCATGCGTACTTTCAAGTACCGATGGTCCTCTGCCTTTGGATTATCCTTCATCTGCCACGGCATCATCCTTGGCGCGGTGGCAGGCCTGCTGGTCCTCTTTCCTCCGGCCCAGCCCAGCCGGGAGCCCATCGAAGTAGACCTGGTCTCCGACATCGGCGGCGGCGGGGGAGGCGGCGGTGGTGGAGGAAACTCCGCAACCGAGGAGCTTCCAAAAATCCACGAAGCCAAAGCCACCCCCACGGCGCCGCCTCCGGCAGTACCGGCAGAGGCCGATGAAGAGGCGGCTAACGACGTCCATGAAATCGCACAGTCCCAGGATAAGGCTGCGCCAAGCCCATCTTCTTCCGAGGGCAGCTCTTCCGCTTCTTCCTCCGATGGAGGAAGCGGCGGAGGCAGTGGAGGCGGCACAGGCACCGGCAGCGGCACCGGCACAGGAAGCGGTACCGGCTCCGGCAGCGGCAGTGGAAGCGGCGGAGGCACCGGTGATGGAAACGGCGACGGCTATGGCAGCGGAAGCGGCGAAGGCAGCGGCGGCGGAGAAACCACGGGCATCCAGATACTGAGCGCTCCGGCGCCATCCTACCCCGAATCAGCCAGAAGGGCCGGTATCTCCGGCACCACCGTGGTAGGCATGACAGTCTCCACCGACGGCTCCGTCTCCAGCGCCTGGGTGGAAAGCTCCTCCGGAAACAGCACCCTGGACAGCGCCGCCGTATCGGCGGTTTACAGCTGGCGCTTCGTGCCGGCCAAGCAGAACGGCACACCGGTGACGGCCAATTCCAGAGTACCTATTACCTTTAATTTGAACTGATAGATGGATTAGGGAAGCACTGATTAATTTATAGAGTTTGCTTTTATAAGAATTTTTATGCACTGCTTCGTCATGAGGCTCCTTAAATAGCTCGCTATTCGCGTCGC